>NZ_WOXZ01000001.1:0-162500 GCF_021352185.1 Rhodococcus sp. Ni2 | reverse complement strand
ACGGCGGTGGTAACTATAACCATCCTAAGGTAGCGAAATTCCTTGTCGGGTAAGTTCCGACCTGCACGAATGGCGTAACGACTTCTCAGCTGTCTCAACCGTAGACTCGGCGAAATTGCATTACGAGTAAAGATGCTCGTTACGCGCGGCAGGACGAAAAGACCCCGGGACCTTCACTACAGCTTGGTATTGGTGTTCGGTTCGGTTTGTGTAGGATAGGTGGGAGACTGTGAAGCGGTGACGCCAGTTATCGTGGAGTCGTTGTTGAAATACCACTCTGATCGAATTGGACCTCTAACCTCGGACCATGATCTGGTTCAGGGACAGTGCCTGGTGGGTAGTTTAACTGGGGCGGTTGCCTCCCAAAATGTAACGGAGGCGCCCAAAGGTTCCCTCAGCCTGGTTGGCAATCAGGTGTCGAGTGCAAGTGCACAAGGGAGCTTGACTGTGAGACTGACAGGTCGAGCAGGGACGAAAGTCGGGACTAGTGATCCGGCACCGGCAAGTGGAAGCGGTGTCGCTCAACGGATAAAAGGTACCCCGGGGATAACAGGCTGATCTTCCCCAAGAGTCCATATCGACGGGATGGTTTGGCACCTCGATGTCGGCTCGTCGCATCCTGGGGCTGGAGTAGGTCCCAAGGGTTGGGCTGTTCGCCCATTAAAGCGGCACGCGAGCTGGGTTTAGAACGTCGTGAGACAGTTCGGTCTCTATCCGCCGCGCGCGTTAGAAACTTGAGGAAGGCTGTCCCTAGTACGAGAGGACCGGGACGGACGAACCTCTGGTGTGCCAGTTGTTCCGCCAGGAGCACCGCTGGTTAGCTACGTTCGGAAGGGATAACCGCTGAAAGCATCTAAGCGGGAAGCCTGTTCCAAGATGAGGTTTCTCACCCCCTCGAGGGGGTAAGGCCCCCGGCAGACCACCGGGTTGATAGGCCAGAACTGGAAGTGCAGTAATGCATGCAGGTGACTGGTACTAATAGGCCGAGGACTTACCACAAAGAAGCTACGCGTCCACTGTGCGGTATCTGAAACAACACACAGATACTGATGAGAAACCCTGTTTTCTCCATCCCCCAACACCAGAAACTGGTGTTGACGGGTGGTGAAACCAGGTGATCAGAAGAAGGTTACTGTGACAGTTTCATAGAGTTACGGCGGTCATAGCGAAGGGGAAACGCCCGGTCCCATTCCGAACCCGGAAGCTAAGCCCTTCAGCGCCGATGGTACTGCACTCGACAGGGTGTGGGAGAGTAGGACACCGCCGAACACACATTAGAGAAGCCCCCCAACCAGTACTGGTTGGGGGGCTTTCTCGTACCCAAAACACCCCACCACCACCACCATCACCCGAAAGCACCGCCGCCGGCACCCCCGACTTCGAGTGAACGGTACGTTCATCGCCTCAGATCGACCGAACGTACCGTTCGCACCATCAGGGGCGGGCACGCCGCCGACTCACCACCCCATCCGGGATCGAGTGAACGACACGCTCACCCTCTTAGACGAGGGGAACGGTACGTTCACACCATCAGGGCAGGGATTGGGCGAGGAAGATGCCGTCGCCGATGCACGTAGCGACTTGTTAGCCAAGGTATAGATTGTGAACCGTCTCATAAGTCCGAAGTACTCTCCGATTTTGTGCCTTCGTCCCTAGCACTTTGGCCTAGGCTGAGTCTCATGGTGGGGTTGAGCAGCTCGAGGGTGTCGCATTTGCGACTCGTTCCGACGGAACCTGAAGAACTGCAAAGGTTTGTACAAGAAGCTGGCGGAGGGCGTGGGGGCATTCAGATTGCGCGATCGTTGCGTTCGAAGAGACGCGCGGTACCGGCGCAATACGCGATACGTATCAGTGTCGACAATGTTTCCACTCAGATCTGGCGACGAATCCTCGTCGCGTCGGATCTGAATCTGGATGACCTGCATTCGGTGGTTCAACGGGCAATGGGGTGGAGTGACCGTCAATCGCACGCGTGGTCCAAGTCCGGCAGCCGATTTCCCGGCGAGGTCGAAGAGTACGTAGCTTCCGGGAGCAACGCCGAGCAGCGTCGGGCCGGCCGAGCGGCGATCGTAGAGTCCGCGGTACGCCTGGACGAGGTCATGGTCTCGCCTGGCGATGAAATCAGTTATCGCTACGGACGCTTCGGGAACTGGCGCCACACGCTGACACTTGAATCTTCCGAAGTACTGCCCGAAGGGTTCCAAGTTGTGTGTGCCGCGGGTCGCGGTGCTTGTCCGCCGGAGGAATGTGTCGGACCTGACGAGTACGAGCAACTCCTCGGTGTTCTCGCTTCGGAGAAGCTGCGCTCCCATGAATGGACCCTCGAATGGCCACAAACTGATTTCGAGCCGACACGATTCGAGATCGCTGAGGTCAATAATCGACTGCATAGTCCTAGACCGGACGAGATCGCTGCGTCGTACGACATTGCAAAGCTCGTCGAATGCCTGGGACCCTCGCGAGTCCCGGAACTGCACGCGGTCCTCGCCCGAGCAGGCATTGACGATCAGTCGGCAATCGGGGAGTTGGTCCACGTCGAGGCGGGCCAACGCATTCAAGCGGTTCTGGCTCTGATCGGTGTCGAAGGGATCGGTGCCGATGATTTCTTCACGACGGTCGACGCGATGCTCGACGAACCTGAACTGGGACCTGTAAACCTTCCACAAGGGCGATCACTCTTCGCAGTGCTCAAGAAGTTCGGCCTGGTGCGAAAGCACAAAGGGCAGATTGTTCTGACGAAGCGGGGACAGTCGGCAGAGCGGGACGCGTCAATGACGTGGTCGGTGATCGTCGAGGGAGTTCCGGTTGCGCCCGGCGGCTCGCAGAGAGCGGTGGAACTCCTTGTCCTCCTTGCTGTAGCCGCCGGCATGTCGCCGGCGGATCGTCATCGTTTCGTCGCGGGAGCGCTGGAGCCGATTCGGTCGTCGAGCATCCTGATGGCTGGGGCTCAGACTCCCAGACGTGACACGTCAGGGAGCACCGTAGAGGTGCTCGGATTGATCGGCGCTACGGGGTACGAGCTGGGGAAGTTCGGCAGCAAAGCGGACTCGCCCTGGGCTGTTCACCTCGCGAGGGCGATCCTGCGGCGTTAACTCGCGCGTCGACGCAGACAACCGAAACGGGGTTCGATCCGGCAATGCCGAATCGAACCCCGTTTCGTGTACCGATAGAGATCAGATGTTCACGCCGTAGTCGCGGGCGATTCCGGCGAGTCCGGATGCGTATCCCTGTCCGACTGCACGGAACTTCCATTCGCCATTGTGGCGGTAGAGCTCACCGAAAAGCATGGCTGTCTCGGTGGATGCATCTTCGGAGAGGTCGTAGCGTGCCAGTTCGGAGCCGTTCGACAGATCTACGACGCGGATGTAGGCGTTGGTGACCTGTCCGAAGGACTGGAGTCGCGCATCGGCGTCGTGAATCGAGACGGGGAAGAAGATGTTGGTGACGTTGGGCGGTACAGCCGGGAGGTCGACGTTGATGACCTCGTCGTCGCCGTCACCTTCACCGGTGAGGTTGTCGCCGGTGTGCTCGATGGATCCGTCGGGCGAGCGAAGGTTGTTGTAGAAGACGAAGTGAAGGTCGGAAAGGACCTTGCGTTCCGGGCCGGTGACCAACGCGCTGGCGTCGAGGTCGAAGTCGGCACCACTGGTGCTGCGTGCATCCCAGCCGAGACCGACTGCGACCTTGGTCAGATTGGGTGCGGCCTTCGACAGAGATACGTTGCCGCCCTTGGCAAGTGTGACGCCCATTCAGGTTCCTCTCGTTCGAACGAAGTGGATTTCTTCGTTCGGGAGTTCTGTGTTGTCCGTTCGCGACTCACATTACCGTGAGCGGGTAGGTGCGGTTCGACCGAATAGGCACCTCACTCGAACAGCGCGCGAAGATCGTCGGCGTCGAGTCCGGTGCCCAGTGTGCCTTCGGCGTCCATGACATTCGAGAACAATGCCGACTTCTTGGCTTTGAGTGCCATGACCTTCTCTTCGATGGTGTCTTTGGCAATGAGGCGGTAGACCATGACGTTTCGTGTCTGCCCGATGCGGTGAGTACGGTCGACCGCTTGTGCCTCGGCGGCCGGGTTCCACCAGGGGTCGAGAATGAAGCAGTAGTCGGCCTCGGTGAGATTGAGGCCGAAGCCACCAGCCTTGAGGCTGATCAGGAAGACGGGGACTGCACCAGACTTGAACTCCTCCAACACTTCACCGCGATTGCGCGTCGAACCGTCGAGATAGCTGTACGTAATTTTTTCCGCGTCGAGTCGGTTGCGGACAGAACCGAGGAACCCGGTGAATTGGCTGAAGATCAACGCACGGTGTCCGCCCGCAATGACGTCGTCCAATTGCTCGACGAGAGCGTCGACCTTGGCCGATGGGACGGGTCCGCTTTCCTCGTCGACCAGCGAGACGTCGAGACTGAGTTGGCGTAGCAGCGTCAGCGATTGCAGGATCGTGAATCGGTTCTTGTCGACGTCGTCGAGCAGTCCGAGAATCTTCTGCCGTTCGCGTTGCAGGTGGGTGTCGTATATCGCGCGATGGCTCGGATGCAACTCGATCTCGAGTACCTGCTCCTGCTTGGGCGGCAAGTCTGCAGCCACCTGTTCCTTGGTGCGCCGCACCATCAGCGGTTTGACGCGTCGTCGCAGTTGCGCCAATCGTTCTGCATTACCGTCTTTTTCGATGGGAGTGCGGTAGACGTCGGTGAAGGTCGTGGGGCTGGGAAACAGTCCTGGTGCAGTGATTGCGAGGAGCGACCACAACTCCATGAGATTGTTTTCCATGGGTGTACCGGTGATCGCGAGTTTGAACGGTGCGTTCACCGCCCTCGCGCACTGGTGGACCTTGGACTTGTGGTTCTTGGCGAATTGGGCTTCGTCGAGCACCAGTCCGGACCAGCGGCCGGCGGAATACGCATCGGTGTCGAGGCGAAAGAGAGCGTACGACGTCACGACGATATCCGCCCCGTCGACGAGTGTTGCCAGGTCGGTTCTTCTGCGCCGCAGAGTATCCGTGATGACAGCGGTGTGGAGGGTCGGTGCGAACTTCGCCACTTCGGACTTCCAGTTGGAGACCACGCTGGTGGGAGCGACGATCAGAAAGGGAGGCGCGGCCGGATTCGATTGCCTTGCAGCGCAGATCATTGCGAGGGTCTGCAGGGTCTTGCCCAGGCCCATGTCGTCGGCGAGTATGCCGCCCAAGTTGTGCAGTCGGAGGAAATTGAGCCAACGGAATCCGTCGACCTGATAGGGACGTAGCGTTGCCGTCAACGTGTCCGGGACTTCGACGGGATCGATGCCCGAACTGCCGAGCAATCCTGCGATCTGCTTCTTCCAAGCTGCTGCTTGATGTTCGACCCTTCCGAGCGCCGTCAATTCTTCCCACAGTCCGGCCTGAAATTTGCTGATCCCGAGTTTGCCGGTAGGCCGATCGAGTAGCGACCGCGCTTCGGTGATGAGACGGTGCAGGCCGAGTAGTTCAGGTGCGTCGAGCCGAAAGAAGGCGCCGTCCGGTAGCAGTATGTGAGTCTCGCCCTTGCTCAGAGCAGAGAACAGTGTTGTGAACGGAACGCTTTGTCCCGCAACATCGACGGTGACATCGAGGTCGAACCAGTCGGATCCGCTGTCCCCGTCGGGGGCTTTTGTGCTGAGGCCGATCACGACAGCGTCGTCTGCAGGCCGGTAGTCGGCGGGGGTTCCTGCAACCGTGAGGTCGATGGCGTCGTGCGCTTCGAGTTGGGGCAGGAGGTCGAGTGTGAACTGCATGGAATCGAGGCCGGTCAAAGTTCCCGCGAGAGTGGCCTTCGCCGCGGCCGCACCGAGGCTCTTGGCAATGGCATCTTCGGCAACGTGGTTGCGGATCTCGGACTCGTCGGTGGTTGTGTCTGCGGTAGAAATGATCAGTTCGTCGGCATCGACGGTGTACTTCCATGCCGATTCGATGTCGATGCGGTGGTTGTCCGCGTAAGTGGCCATCAGTTGTAGCCGAGGACCGGACACAGTCGGTGGGTTGTAAGCACCGTCGGAAGATATGACGGGAGCGAGGTTTCCGAGTTTGAACACGAACCGCGACGTGAATGCATCCCGATGCTCGGCGGGTATGTCGACCGATTTTCCGGAGTCGATCAACTGCCTCAATTGGTGAGTTATCGGCGTGTGCAGTGGTGCGAGAGTGATCGCGTTGGCGGCGTCGAGCGCGAAGACGCCATGTGCCGGCGTGCCGACCAGTCCCCAGTCGGAATGAGTCACGATGTGCCCATCGGTCTGAATTCGGGGAGTGAGACGGAGGTTGTTGTCTTCCGCTCCGTGGACGTCGAGGCAGATGTTGGCGTCGTAGAGTAGGGAGATGTTGCCGAGGCCGGCTTTCGAGTGAACGAGTGAAACTCCGACGCTGATGGCCTCACGAAGAAGCGACCAGAGTTGCGGGCTCGCGAACCCGGCAAGATCGATTTCCGCGGCATTTTGATTTCGGTAGTAGTTGCCGGCGCTGTGGAGGAGATCTATGTCGCGTAGAACCCGGAGGTGATCTGCGGGGAACTGAAAAGTGCTTCCGAGTTTGTTCCAGGCGAGCCCGCCGGAGATCCACCCTCTCGCTCCTGGTTGTACGGGTTTGATGATGAGCCTTGTCGATGCGCCCTTGGTTCGGGTGGTGAATTGAATGCCAAGTCCACGTGTAGTGCGGCCGGCCAGGTCTGGTCGGAGCAACTCCTCGAGCGAGCTGTCCCATTCGAGGTGTTGTGGAGTCTTGTTCGCCTCGGCAACCGCTGCGAGCACCAACGCGACTACGTGCTTGCAGTTCATCCGCACGGGACACGTGCAGAGGCCACGCGTGAACGTTGCTGTACCGGCCGCGCCGCGACTTACCGAAATCGTGCAGGTGTACGGCTCTCGCGCAGTTCCCGATACAGCGCCGGTCAAGATGTCAGCGGTGTCGTTCCATCCGATGGATTCGACTGCATTCTCCCGCAGGTAGACAAGTCCGCGGTCGTAGGTGGTTGTGCCCACGACAGCGCGAATTCGGTCGAGGTCGAGGGCCCTGACTGAATCCGGTTGCACGGGGGCCAGCCTAGTAGCGGCGACCGACAGATCTTGTCGTGGTCGTTTGTCCAAGAAAGTCCGAACTGCACGGTATGTTCACGGAAACATCTTTGACTGGTTTGGGAGTTTCATGAGGACTGAGCGGCGTGCGTGGATTCGATCTGCGCGCACAGGTGCGGTGTGTTTGGCCGTCTGTGCACTTTCTTTGCAATTGGGCGGACTGTCGACGGCAGCGCCGAGTTCCGGAAGCTCGGGTAGTTCGGGAAGCTCGGGAAGTCTGGGCAGCGTCGAGGGAAGCGTGAGCTCGGGGTCGACGATCCCGGGACCACTTCAGGAGGATCCGGGCCCCAAACCGGACCTGCGCGACGACATCGTCGTCCCGGCCATCGTCGGCGAGAAGGTGACCGCACCACAAGCGATCAGGCTGACGGTGGCGTCGCTCGCACTTCGACGCGAGGTCGGCGTCGAGATTTTGCTACCCGCTGACAATTCGGTTCCGCGCCCAGCGCTGTACATGCTCGAGGGTGTCGACGCCGGAGAGAAAAGCAGCGGATGGATGACGATCGGCGGCGCCCCGGCGTTCTTCGCCGACAAGAACGTCAACGTCGTGATGCTCAATGGCGGAATCGCGAGCCTGTACTCGGACTGGGAGAATCCGGATCCGCGGCTGGGACTGCACAAGTGGGAAACCTTCATCACCGAGGAGTTGCCACCGCTGATCGACGCGCGACTCGAGACCAACGGAATCAACGCGATTGCCGGCAATTCCATGGGCGCGATGGGTGCAATGATGCTCGCCCAACGCTTTCCGGACATGTATCGCGGCGTTGCCGTGTTCAGCGGCTGTTATTCCACGATGGATCCGCTCGGCCGAACTGCCGTCCAGGCCACGATTTCTTCTCGAAGCGGAGATCCGGCCAACATCTGGGGTGTGCCAGGGGGCCCGGAGTGGGAGGCACACGATTCGTTGACCAACGCAGAGAAGTTGCGTGGCAAGGAAATCTACGTGTCGACGGCAAACGGTCGTCCCGGATCTGACGAGACGCTGCAGACTCCTGAACTGCTCGAGCGTCTGGTGATCGGCGGCGGCATCGAGGTTGCCGCCCACGCCTGCACCAAGATGTTCGACGCTCGGTTGCAGGAGCTGAAGATTCCGGCGCAGGTGGATTACGAGCCGAACGGCACGCACGCGTGGGCGTATTGGCGTGAACGACTGCCGAAGGCGTGGCCGACTCTGTCCCGGGCATTGGGCGTCTGACGGTTCGACAACAGTGCTCGGGTTGTGGATGCACCACAACCCGAGCGTTGGATCACTCGCAGGCGATGCCGTCGTTGTCGCGGTCGAGATGCGGGGCGTATCCGTTCTGGCCCCGGTACAACGGAGCTGCGCCGGCATTACGAACGGCTGTGCAGTTCTGGTAGTACCGCGCTGGTGCGGGAGTGTTCTGCGGCGCCGGCTGGTTCTGGGGCGCTTGCGGAGCGGGCGGCGCCGGCGGTGCGAAGACCGGGGGAAGGAACGGCTGGACTGCGTCGGCAGAGCCAGTCGGAATCATGCGTGCGATCTCGATCGGTAGGAAATCGAAAACCGTGGATGCCTGAGCGGCGGGCGCGGCAACCAGAGTGATTGCGGCGCAACCTGCGACGCTGAATGCCAGACGGCGGAGCTTCATGTGACCTCGTGTTCAACTGGGCAGCCCTTCCACTTCGGAGGGCTGTGCCGGCTGAGCATACTGGTCATAACGACCAAATGGTTTATTTCGGTAAGGGTGAAATCTGGGGTGAAAAGCAGCGTCCCCGCACCGTATTGCTCAGGTGCGAGGACGCTGCTGTAGTCATCGAGGGTTACGCGTCGACAAGTTCCTCGGCGAAGGGGTCACCGTTGCGGGGAGCGTCGAAGCGCACCTTGTCGAGGATTCCCTCACGCTTTGCGACGATGACCGGGACCAGTGCCTGGCCGGTGACGTTGACTGCGGTACGGCCCATGTCGACGATCGGTTCGACTGCGAGGAGCAGTCCGACGCCGGCCAGGGGAAGACCAAGGGTGGAGAGTGTGAGTGTGAGCATGACTGTCGCACCGGTGGTTCCGGCCGTTGCCGCTGAGCCGATGACCGAGACGACGACGATCAACAGGTAGTCGGTGAAGGTCAGCGGAACGTCGTAGAAGCCTGCGACGAAAATCGCCGCGATCGCGGGATAGATTGCGGCGCAACCGTCCATCTTCGTGGTGGCACCGAGCGGAACGGCGAACGAGGCGTACTCACGCGGAACGCCGAGGTTGCGTTCGGTGACGCGTTCGGTCAACGGCAGGGTGCCGATCGACGAGCGCGAGACGAATCCGAGCTGAGTTGCGGGCCAGACGCCGGAGAAGAAGCTTCGAACCGAGAGGCCGTGTGCGGCAATCAGGATGGGGTAGACCACGAAGAACACGATCGCCAGACCGATGTAGATGGCGGCGGTGAAGACGCCCAGCGACCCGATCGCATCCCATCCGTAGGTGGCGACAGCGTTGGCGATCAGCGCAGCGGTGCCGATCGGGGCAAGGCGGATGATCCACCACAGGACCTTCTGGACGATCGCGAGCAGCGAAGCGTTGAACTCGAGGAACGGCGCAGCCTTGGGACCGATCTTGAGTGCAGCAATACCGATTGCACCGGCGATGACGAGCAGCTGCAGGACGTTGAAGCTCAGCGATGTAGTCGCCACGCCTTCGGCGACGGAAGTCTTTGCACCCAACCCGAGGAAGTTGTTCGGAACCAGTCCGGTGATGAACGCCCACCACGAACCGGAACTCTTGGGTTCCTTCGCGGCTTCGGCGGCGACGTCGGTCCGTGAACCGGGATCGGTGATCAGGCCGACGATGATGCCGATGATCACAGCGATGAAAGCGGTGATCGCGAACCAGAGCAAGGTCTGCACGGCCAGGCGAGCTGCATTGGCGACCTGGCGCAGGTTGGCGATGGAGCTGACAATGGCGGTGAACACCAGCGGGATCACCGCAACGGTGAGCAGCTTGACGTAACTCGAACCGATGGTCTGTACGGTGCCGACCAACCAGTTGACGTTGCCGTCGGCCGCATCAGGCATTGCCCGGGCGACGAGACCGATGATGACACCGAGTACGAGACCGGCGACGATCTGCGGTCCGAATGCCGTCGCCCAGGACGGAAAACGGGACGTGGACTTTTCCGGCACGCCGGTGGAGGTGGAGCTGGGCATGACTATGCCTTTCGAAAATCAAGGGAGCGAAACGCAGCGCGGCACCAGAGGCCGGGCAGATTCGAAGAAATGTTTCCTGGTACGCGTCAGGTCAGAGCGAGCGCGTACACATTGCGCTCGCCTGCAGGCGAAGGTCGACGTAACGCCGACTGGTCAGGAACAACACTGTCCACACACTACTCGCAGCTTCAACTACTCGATCCCGAGGGTCGCCGCGGGAGTTCGCTTCGTGTTCGTCGGGCGTGCCCCGATCAGTCACTGTTGGTCGGTTGACTAGTCTCGACGATCAGTAGGTGCCGCACCGGCGCCTACGCGTCGGCAAGCGGAAGCGAGAGACCGATGAGCGTTCGGAATGCCGAGTACCCGCGTCCGAAGCATTTCCTGGTGCACCTCAGTGACACGCATCTGGTGGCTCAGGGGGAGTTGTACGACGCCGTGGATGCGTCGACGAGATTGCGGGAAGTGCTCAGCGGGATCGTGGCCTCGGGCGCACGCCCGGATGCACTGATATTCACCGGCGACCTGACCGACCAGGGACACCCCGACGCATACGCGGAATTGAAAGCCATCGTGGAACCCGTGGCGGCCGAGATCGATGCGCAGGTCGTCTGGGCGATGGGCAACCACGACGACCGCCCTACGTTCAGATCTCTGCTGTTGGGCGAGGACGCCACCGAACATCCCGTCGACAACGTCTACGATCTTGACGGACTGCGGGTGATCACCCTGGATTCGTCGGTTCCCGGTCACCACTACGGTGAGATCTCGGATCGTCAATTGGATTGGCTACGCGCAGAATTGGCAGTGCCGGCGCCCGACGGAACAATTCTGGCGCTGCATCATCCGCCGGTTCCGTGCATTCAGGATCTCGCGGTTCTGGTGGAGTTGCGCGATCAGTCCCGGTTGGCGGACGTCTTGCGTGGCAGCGACGTCCGGGCGATTCTTGCTGGGCATCTGCACTATTCGACGACGGCGACGTTCGCCGGCATTCCGGTTTCCGTGGCGTCGTCGACGTGTTACACCCAGGACTTGAACGTGGAAGTCGGTGGTCAGCGTGGTCGTGACGGTGCTCAGGGGTGCAATCTGGTGCACGTGTACGACGAGACAATTGTTCATTCGGTCGTTCCACTCGGTGCGCACGTGACGGTCGGTGAGCCCGTCGATGCGGCCGAGGGTGCCCGGAGACTCAGTGCTGCCGGCATTCGAATCCTCGAGAGCGAAAAGGCGGCACGCTCGATCATCTGAGGTGGCAGGCGGTTTCCGGCACCCACGCGCAGTTCCGGGTGATTGCCGGGCGGTCGCGTACTCACTACCGTCGAGGTAGGTGCAGAGCTCCAGCAACAAGGACCGGCTAGCTGGACGGCAACCCTTCATGCCGATGGGGTGCCCCGGAATCACACCTGGCGATACGCGCGGTGCGTGTCGCAAGCGGCAGTCGCCACGAGAACCGTCAGTCGGGTGCTGACGGTTTCTGCGGTCGGCACTGTGCGCTCCCGAGTAGTTCTCGAACAGGAGTATGCGCCGATGACCTCGACCCCTTCTTCTCATCTTGCTCCGTTGCATCTCGCCGTAGCGCTGGACGGTACCGGTTGGCACCCAGCGGCCTGGCGAGAGCCGCACTCGCGCCCGAGTGAGCTGTTCAGCGCGTCGTATTGGACTGACGTGGTGACGATCGCCGAGCGTGGTCTGCTCGATTTCGTCACCATCGAGGACAGTCTCTCGGTGCCGGCCAACCCACTCGAGCCTGTCGACGACGCGGTTGACCGGGTGCGCGCTCGGCTCGACGCACATCTCGTGGCCGCCCGACTGGCACCGATCACGAGCAACATCGGCTTGATCCCGACCATCACCACCATTCACACCGAGCCGTTTCACGTGTCCAAAGCCGTTGCCACGCTGGACTACACCTCGCGCGGTCGCGCCGGATGGCAGGTGAAGGTTTCGGCGTCGGAATCCGAGGCAGCACAGTTCGGGCGCCGCGACATCCCAGCGCTCACCGATGCCGACCGTCAGTCGATCGTTTCAGGCATCCTCCCGGACTTCGTGCGCGCGCTGTTCGACGAAGCTGCGGAGGCAGCCGACGTCGTCCGGAGACTCTGGGACAGTTGGGAGGACGACGCCGAGATCCGTGATGTGGAGCAGCGCCGATTCATCGACCGGGACAAGCTGCACTACATCGACTTCGAGGGAAAGTACCTCTCGGTCCGTGGACCGTCGGTGACTCCGCGCCCGCCGCAGGGGCATCCCGTCGTCACCGCATTGGCTCATCAGCGGGTCGCGTACGAGCTGGCGGCGCGGACGGCCGATCTGGTGTTCGTGACGCCGTTCGACGACGAGCAGGTCACGGCAATCCTGGGTGAAGTGCGAGCAGCCGAAGAACACGTGCAGCGCACCGGCGAACCGCTTCGGGTCTTCACCGACATCGTCGTATTCTTCGATGCTCCGGAAGAAACCGGAAAGGAACGGCTCGCTCGCCTCGACGCGCAGGCCGGCGCCGAATACCGTTCGGACGCGCTGACCTTCACCGGCACCGCGGCTGAGTTGGCAGATCTTCTGCTCCGGTGGCAGCAGTTGGGAATCGACGGCTTCCGGTTGCGGCCGGGCGTCGTCGTGGACGACCTCGACGCGATCGCAGGTGAGCTGGTGCCTGAATTGCAGCGACGCAGCGTATTCCGCACCGAGTATCCGCAGACGAATCTTCGCGGACTGCTTGGCCTACCCATCGACGTTCCCAACCGCTACGCCGCCGGTACTCCGGCCGCCTGACAGACGAGGAATACATTTTCATGAGTTCTCAGAAGCGTAAGCAGGTCATCCTGGGTGCCTACCTCGGCGGCGTCAACCACCACACTGCATGGTGGGATCCGCAGGCGGGCAGCCAGATCGAGTTCGATTCCTTCGAACACACCGCTCGAACCGCCGAGCGTGGGAAGTTCGACTTCTTCTTCCTCGCCGAAGGCCTCGCCCTTCGTGAGCGTGCGGGACAGATTTTCGATCAGGACATCATCGGTAGGCCGGACACCTTCACCGTGCTCGCATCGTTGGCAGCAGTGACCGAACACCTCGGTTTGGCAGGCACCATCAACGCCACGTTTAACGAGCCTTACGAGCTGGCAAGACAATTTGCGACGCTCGATCAGTTGTCCGGAGGACGTGCCGCCTGGAACGTCGTCACCTCGTTCGACGCATTCACCGGCCAGAACTTTCGTCGCGGCGGATACCTGGATCGTGCGCAACGATACGAGCGTGCGGAGGAGACCGTAGCGCTGGTGCGTCAACTCTGGGATTCGTGGCGCAATGACGACATCGTGGCCGACAAGGCATCAGGGCGCTTTCTCGCGCGACCGGATTCCGGTGAATTTGCTTTCCATGGATCACATTTCGACGTGAACGGCCGATTCACGGTGCCGCGCAGTCCGCAAGGGCGCCCGGTTATTCTGCAGGCCGGGGTGTCGCCGCAGGGGCGCGATTTTGCTGCTGGCAATGCCGACGCGATCTTCTCACCGTACGGTCAGTTGCCCGAGGCGGCCGATTTCTATCGCGATATCAAAGCACGTGCCGTCGCGGCCGGACGTGACCCGGGTGACATCAAGATCCTGCCGTCGGCGAGTTTTGTTCTCGGCACCTCGGAGGCAGATGCGATCGAGAAATACCGAGAGATTCGCGACCAGCAGGTCACCGGCCAGACCGCTTTGGTTCTGCTCGAACAGATCTGGAATCTCGATCTGTCGAAGTACGACCCCGAAGGACCACTACCCGACATCGCTCCGGACCCCGAAGCTCCGCCGATCATCCAGGGGCGCGCCTTCATTCACCAGGATCGTTTCGCGACCGTGGCAAAACTGCGCACGGTCGCCGAGAGCAAGAAGTTGAATCTGCGCGAAGTGGTGATCGATCAGTTCGAGCGTGGACCGATCGTGGGTACACCGCAGCAGGTTGCCGAGAAAATAGATTCGTTTGTCAGCAACGACGGTTCGGACGGATTCATCCTCGGGTCGCACCTCGTGCCGACCGGCCTCGACGAGTTCGTCGACGACGTGGTGCCGCTGTTGCAGGATCGAGGTGTCCTCCGCAGTGACTACGAAGGAACGACGTTGCGTGACAATCTCGGACTGCCCATTCCGGTGCAACGGGAGCATGTGACAGCACGCTGATCGACCGAAGTAGCAAGGGCCCAGCCGAAATCGGCTGGGCCCTTGTTTCGTCTAGGCTTCCCAGGGCGCCGGGATGGGGTAGTAGCTCTCCAGGAACTCCGTGATCTTGCGTGTGCGAAGTTCCAGATCGATCTCCGGAGCGCTGCCGTCGTTGAGGCAGAAGAAGTCCATGGAGCGCTTGGCGAGCAGTGAGTCCATGTCGCGCAAACCGGCCTTGACCGTCGTATCGACGTATTTGACGGCGGCGGACTTCTGCACCACCGACCGTCCACTCATGAGCGTGTAGTAGTGGTACAGCGAATTGGTCACCGAGATATTGGAACTCGCGCGGAAGGTGCTTGCTGCAGTGGCCGCGAAGTCTTCGGCGAACTCGCGTTCCATCTCGGCCATCACGCTCTTGCGTAGTGGCGTCGCTGCGTGCTCCAGATGTCTGGTGGTCATCAGACCGAAGCGGTCCTGTAGCAGACGGCGGTTGACGCGAGCCGCATTCTCGAACCCGCTGCGGTCGTTGTCGTTGTGTCCCAATCCGATTCTGGTGTCGGCCTCGATGAACATGCTGATCCCACCGGGGGAGAAGAACATGTCAGGGCCGACGGGGCGACCGAAGAACATGTCGTCATTGGAGTAGAGGAAATGCTCTGCCAGACCCGGAATATGGTGCAGCTGGCACTCGACAGCTTGAGAATTGTGGGTGGGCAACACACTTGGATCGGCGAAGAACTTTTCGCTGGGCATGAACGTGACTCGCGGATCGTCCGCAAGCCAGTCTGGACGATCGGAATCGGTTGCGACGAAGATCCGTCGGATCCACGGCGCGTACATGTGGATGGACCGTAGCGCGTACTTGAGCTCGTCGATCTGACGGAAACGCGCCTCTGATTCGTCCCCCTCGCCGACGATGTAGTTCTGCATCCGCTTGGCGCGCTGAGCCTGAAACTCTTTGGAAGAGCCGTCGACCCAGGAAAAGACAAGATCGATATCGAAGCTGATATCGGAGGCATGATCGGCGAACATGTTCTCGATGGTCGGCCAGATCCGGCCGAATCGCTCGACGGTTCCTCGGACCGCTTCTTCGGGGAGGACGGTTCGTCGTGTCAGTGAGTTCTCGACGGGTAGGACGATTTCTTCGTCGGAAATCGACCACAATTCGATTTGAACGCCGATGTTCGCGCCGTAGTTCATACCGCTTGCGACGTGAACCCTCGGACGGAACAAGCGGAAGATCCGTGACTTGTTGGTTTTCGACAGGGCACCGTCCGCGACAAGAAGCGCTGGACTCTTCTTCGCGTCGACGGTTTTGGAATAGAAGGGTGCGTTGGCGCATCCCTCGACAAGTGCCTGCCGCAGGTTCTTGCGTTCCGTCCAGCTGACCGCGATGACCGGGCGCTCGTCGTTTCCGCGGACGAGTAGATACTCGATTCCTGCGGCGTCGAGGATGTCGCGGATGAAGAGGAGATCTTCGACCATCGCTTCGAGCGGCGTGGTGGTCGTGATCGCGAGGGCAAAACGATTCTTGAATCGGACGGTCTCGGGTAGCTCGCCCATCCGTGCGCGTGACGCGGCCGACGCCGGCTCCACAGGATTGGGGCTGTCCTGCTCCGGGGGTACGAAGTAGATGTCGTGCGGAGCGGGAGATTCTGTAATGGGATGCCTTCCGATTCTGATCCAGCTGTGTATCTGTCGCCCCGACGCTGCGAGAGCGTGGTGGCGACGAGCTCAGTCTATGCCGTCGGCGCCGAAAGTCGGACATGAGTGACGGCGATGGGTAGGGCGGGGCGAGTCGGGTACCCCGAGGACCGAAGCGAGAGTGAAGGAGGAGAACCGATGCGTGTGAAAGCGATGGTCGGAACAGGCGCGATGGCTGTTGCGCTGGCCGCCGGCCCAGTTGCCACAGCTTCTGCTGAAGGCGCCGAGACGGCGGGGTCGGAGGGTTCACCAGAGATGCTGACCTGCGAGGTGGTCTTCGATGCACTGGAAGACATGAGCCCGGAATGGACGGAAGAGGGGATCGATCAGGTCGAAGACTGGTGTGAGGCGATCACCGGCGAAGAAGACTGAGCGTCAGCCGCGCGAAATCACCCGTCGCGACAGTCGCCACCGCCCATCTTCGAGTTCGAACTCGTCCGCGTAGCTCCCGACGCCGCTGAGCTTGGGGGTTGTGGTCGTGTCGACGTAGAACGTCCACACCGCATCCGCGCGGGCTGTCGTTTCCGAGGTCACGTCCACGGCGATCGCGGTGGTGATGTGACGCGTGAACGTGCCAGGCCCTTGAATTCCGGCCGCCCTGCGCTCGACTACTCCAGCAGCAATTTCTTCGCGGCCGCGTCGTACCTGTGCGGGGATACCGCGATCGGGGTTGGCCGGCATGTTCCATTCGGCCTCGCGGGTGAACTGCTCCACGTAATCCTCGACCGAGCCGGTATCGGCAAGATGCGCGATGCGAGCGAGCGTTGAACGAATCTGTTCGGCAGGGCCCTCGGGTTGCATGCTGTCCTCCGTAGACGTGGGTGCGGCAGATCGCAGGCTACAGCTCATGACGACAACGACGACGGCCTCGTCCCAGTGAGCGGCAATATTCTCCGGCGAGGGAGCGGCGAACTTTGAGATCACCTCGAGTTCAACCGTATTCGAGCCCGCAGCGTAAATGATTGAGTGTTCACAGTAGGCAGCGCCATGACGACTGCCGCGCCCGTAGGCTTGACCGACTCACAGGAGATCGCCATGTCCGTCACCGAACTCGAACGTGTCACCCAGACCCCGGAGCAGATCTACGCTGCCGGCGGAATCACTGTCCACAAGGTCGGTGAGCTGATCGGCGCCCGCATCGACGGCGTACACCTCTCGGGGGATCTGTCCGAAGAGACCGCCTACGCGATCAACTATGCGCTGGCAGCGCACAAGGTTGTGTTCTTCCGTGGGCAGCATCATCTCGACGACACGTCGCAGTACGAATTCGCCGGAACCCTCGGCACCCAGACCACCCCGCATCCGACGGTGAAGTCCAGGGGCGACAAGCTGTTGGTGCTCGACCGAGCCGCCAACAGTTGGCACACGGACGTGACGTTTGTCGACCGCATCCCGAAAGCCTCGATTCTGCGAGCGACGACCATTCCCGAGTACGGCGGAGCGACCACGTGGGCGTCGACCACCGCCGCGTACGACCAACTGCCGTCTTCACTCAAGGTCTTGGTCGAGAATTTGCGGGCCGTTCACACCAATGCCTACGACTATGCCGAGGTTGTCGATCAGGCGAACCCGGTAGACGCGCAGCGCCAGGCCTACTACGCCGAATTCACCCGTGAGATCTACGAGACCGAACACCCGGTGGTGCGTATCCATCCGGCGACGGGGGAGAAGACCCTCCTGCTCGGTCACTTCTTCAAGGAGTTCGTCGGGCTCAAGCCGTCGGAGTCGGTCGCTCTTTACCAGATCCTGCAGGCACGAATCATCAAGTTGGAAAACACTGTTCGATGGAACTGGTCGGCCGGCGACCTGGCGATCTGGGACAACCAGGCGACTCAGCATTACGGTATCGCCGACTACGGGACTCAGGCGCGCAGTGTGCACCGAGTGACATTGGCCGGCGACGTCCCCGTCGACGTCCACGGCGAGCAGAGTCGAATCCTCCAGGGTGACGCCGCGGAGTATTCGATCATCGCGGACATCGATCGGCTTCCCGGCTTCGCCGCGAACTGATCAGTCGTGCTGCGGGTGATCCGGCGGGAACATCTGTCCCCATGAGTGACTGCACGCTCGGCACGTCCATTCCGGGGTGTCCGGTCCCACGACGCAGCCAGTTACGGCGAGCCACGGTAGGTGATCGAACGGATGGACCGGCATCCCCGGGGCACACTGAGCGGTTCTGTGTGCACCGCAGTGTGGGCACGGTGGATTTTTCGCCAGCATGTAGTCGATGAAGTTGGTGTGCCCAGACGTGGCCATCCTTCCGGTGCACTTGCGGCACAGGACGGCTGGGTAGTCGTCACCAGGTTCAGCCTGCCTGAAGATCCGTGATGCGGAATGAAAGTGAAGGCGATCGCTGCTGTTGAACTTTCGCAACGGCATCGGTGAGCTGCAACCTGTGCAGTTGCCCCGCTCGTTCATCAACGTTCGGGCGTGGGCAGCTGTGGACGTCGGATCCAGCGTGTCGATGTCGCCGAAGTAGTGCGCATAGTGTGACTGGCCGGCCGTGAGAATCCGGTCGGCCAGTGCGTCGTCGACCGGCCCAGGATCCGTGGGAAACGTGATGGACCATCGTTGTTCGAGTTCTGGAACGGTGGGCAAACCGTGGAGTTCGTACGGGCGTTCATCGACTTCCATCGGCGACGTGCCGTCGAAGGGCGCAGCCACGGTCTCGATGCAGAGCAGCGTGCGAGGAGTGGTGTCGAGAACCGTGACCAGCAGGTCACCGATGGCCATCTTTCCGTGCATGATCCAGGGATCGACACGGGCTCGGGGTTCGAGAAACGCGACCACGGCATCGATCCATGGCGTGCCGAGTGCGATGAATACGTGCTGACCGGAGCTCCGCGTGATCATCGGACGATTCTCGCAAGGGCTGCCGACAGCGTCAGGCTTTGACCACCTTGCGCCCGAGCAGCGATGCAACCAGTCCGTCGACGAAGGTCGCTTGCCGTCCGAGGGGATCGGAATCCGCTGCCGCGACGCTGCCGATCGAAATCGATCTCGTCAGGCCGGTCTCGCTGATGAATTCGGCGGCGAGGTGCGCTTCTCGGAATGTGAGGCCGCCCAGATGTGTCGTGTCGTCGACTCCGAGAACACGTCCGTCGATGATGTCCATGTCGAAATGGACGTGGACGCCGTTCACACCCTGGCCCGCCGCGGCGAGGACGCGAGGCATCAAGGCCGCCATGCCATGGCGATCGATCTCGTCGATCGTCACCAGCAATACCCCGTACTCGTCGAGTGCGCGCTTGTGATCGACCGTGGCGTTCTTGACGCCCACCAGGACGGTGTTCTCCAAACTGGGGCCGTGCAGATCCGCCGCCGACGACAGCAGTTGTTCGATATCGCCGTGGGAGGCGAAAATGATTGCACCCAAATCGGTTCCGGGTTCGGTGGCAATCGGAATTCTGGTGTTCTGCCAGGCCTCGGTAGTGAGCCACAGCGGCAGCGTTGTGAGATCCGCGGCGGCGTTCTCGGCTTGAATGCAGTTGAAACCGATTCCGGACATGTCCTCGCGTAGACCGTGATCGAGGAGATGGCTTGCCAGCCCGGTAGTTTCGAGATCGATCAATTCGACGGTCGCATTGGCATCGATCGGTTCGGTGCCCAGGACGTAGCGCTTTTCGACGTAGGGCGATGTCATCGCCATCAAGAGCGCGCCGTAATCGATCGTGAAGTCGACGGTGCCACCCAGTCGGTATTCGTCACCTGTTTCTCCGGCGTCGACGAGGAGGTGATCGCTGCTGGCACTGATCACCTTCAATCGCGGATCGATCGGGGTCAAGCCTTCCGGCGAGATGTCCTCGCGGCCGATGGACAAGATCAGGCGTCGGCTCGGCTTGTCCTCGTTGTCGAAGACGGGGCGTCGGCCGAATGCGTCTTCGCCTGAGACTCCATACGGCCGCGACGGCTTGACCTTGGCCTCGATGATGTCCGCGGTGAGGGTGAAAGCATCACTGTTCAGCAGTTCGTACAGTCCGGGGGGAGTAGGTGATTCGGCCAGAACAATGCTGGCGCCCAAACGCAGATGGTTGATCCCCTCGGGCATCGTGCCCGTCTCGAGTAGTGGCAGCGAGAACGTATTGCCGCCGGAAACGATCGGCAGTTCGATCGAGAACCGCTTCGTGATTTCGTCGGCAAGGTAGACCAGATTCGACAGGTTGTCGACGGTCGGCTGGATGCCACCGACGCACGCGAGGTTCGCGCCGATTCCGATCAGTCTGATGCCCTCGATGGGAAGGATTTCAGCGACTACGTCCAACGCCTCCGCCGGCAGGATTCCTTCGCGGAGATCTCCGAGGTCGATCATCAGCACGATGTCGTGGACGACTCCTCGCGTCCGTGCTGCTCTGCCCAGAGCAACAATCGTCGTCAACTCGGAATTGAGGCTGATGTCCGCGTAGCGGATCGTGTCGTCGATCTCGTTGAGCGACGGTGCGCGGATCAGCATCAGGGGAACGGTGATGCCGTCGCGGCGAATGCGGGCCAGGTTGTCCAGGCGGGAGTCGGCGATCTGTGCGACGCCGCCGCGGACCATTGCTCGCGCCACCTTGGGGGAGCCACATGTAGATTTGCTGACGCCCGCCACCTCAATACCCTTGGCATTGGACGCTTCGACGAGGACGCGCGCATTCTGTTCGATACGACGCAGGTCGACGGTGATGGTCGGTCCGGTCATGATCTCCCTGTTTTCTCCGGAGGCGGTTCACGATCCGGGCATTCCAGACCGGACGGTTGGCGTGAGCTGGGCAACTTTGCTCCAACTGTTGTGTCGCAGGACACTTACGTGCAGTATGAGGATACAACAGTTTCCTACCAGGCACTCTAGAGGAGCGTCGATGGCTACTCTCGTCAAACACGTACTTCGGCGCAAGCCGGCTTTGCAGATAGACCAGGAGACCGGCGCAGATACCAACGGCGGCGAGCTGACCCGAAGTATCGGTTTGGCGCAGTTGTCCATGTTCGGCATCGGCGCCACGATCGGCACCGGCATCTTCTTCGTCCTCTCGCAGGCAGTCCCGGTTGCGGGTCCGGCAGTGATCATCTCCTTCGTTGTTGCCGGTGTCGTCGCGGGACTCACGGCGATTTGTTACGCGGAGTTGGCCGGAGCTGTCCCGGCGTCGGGCTCGTCGTATTCCTACGCTTACGCGACGCTCGGAGAGCTTCCGGCCATGGCCGTCGGCGCGTGTCTGCTTCTCGAGTACGGAGTCTCGGCCGCGGCGGTGTCCGTCGGATGGTCGCAATACTTGAACCAGCTACTTGGCAACCTCTTCGGGTTCCAGATCCCCGACGCGCTGTCACAAGCGCCGGAGCAGGGCGGCATCATCAATCTGCCCGCAGTGATCCTGGTGTGCCTGTGCGGTGTTCTGCTCATTCGCGGCGCCAGTGAATCGGCCAAGGCCAACGCCATCATGGTCTCGATCAAACTCGCAATTCTGCTGCTCTTCATCGTGGTCGGCATCGCCGGATGGAACAGCAATCACTTCGCCGACTTCGCACCGTTCGGATTCAGTGGCGTCATGTCCGCCGCCGGAATCATCTTCTTCTCGTACATCGGCCTCGACGCTGTGTCCACCGCCGGCGAAGAAGTGAAGAACCCTCGTCGCAATCTCCCTCTCGCGATCCTCATTGCGCTCGTGTCTGTCACCGCGATCTACATCGCCGTTGTCGCCGTGGCGATCGGTGCACAGGATTCCGCATCGTTCGAAGGTCAGGAAGCCGGGCTGTCCGCCATCCTCGAACAGGTGACCGGATCTACCTGGCCGGGAACACTTCTGGCCGCCGGTGCGGTGATCTCGATCTGCAGCGTCACGCTCGTGGTCATCTACGGTCAGACCCGCATTCTGTTCGCGATGTCACGCGACGGCATGATTCCGTCGATCTTCCACAAGGTGAACCCGCGGACTCTGACGCCGGTGCCCAACACCATTATCGTCTGCGTCGTCATCAGCATTCTGGCCGGTTTCATTCCGATCAACTTCCTCGCCGAAATGACCAGCATCGGAACCCTGGTGGCCTTCCTCGTGGTCTCGGTCGGGGTCATCATCCTGCGGCGCAGTGACCCGGACCTGCCGCGCAGCTTCAAAGTTCCCGGCTATCCGGTGACGCCGATCCTCTCGATCCTGGGCTGCCTGTGGATCATCAAGGACCTCCGAACCGTCACGATCTACGTATTCCTCGTCTGGGTGACCGTCGCGATCATCTGGTACTTCGCCTACGGTATGAAGCACTCGCGCCTCGGTGCGAAGAACCGCGCCGAATTGGGATCGGAGTCCGAGTTATGACGCTGCTCGCGGGATACGCACCCGACGGTGACAGCTCCGGAACCGTCCATCTGGCAACGCTGTTGGCGCGCTCGTCCGGTGAACCGTTGGTGATCTGCGCGGTGATTCCCTCGCCGCCACCGCCCGGAATGGCGCGGGTCGACGCCGAATACCACCAGCAGTTGCGAGCCGAAGCCGAAGCGGCGCTGGCGAAAGCGCGGGCTGACATGCCCTCGGAAGTCGACGTGACCTATGTCGTGCATGAGGCTCAGTCGACGTCGAGTGGCCTACTTGATCTCGTTCACGAGCACGAAGCCAAGATGATCGTCCTGGATTCGTCGACCGCCGGGGTGTTCGGTCACGTGGCTCTCGGCAGTGTCACCTCACGCTTGCTGCACAGCTCCGACGTTCCGGTCGCCCTGGCGCCGAGGGGATTTCGAACCAAGCCCGGTGAGGTGGTTCGCCGCGTCACCGCCGCATACTCGGGCACACCCGATCAAGACGATCTGGTGCTCGCCGCCGCTACCGTGGCTGCGCGTGTCGATGCCGGACTCAGATTGGCGGCGTTTGCAGTTCGTGCGAACGCGCAGTACACGACCACGCTCGGGACCGAGGGGGATTCACCGGTCATCTCCGAGTGGGCCGAGGTGGTCGAGCGCGAGACCAATGCTGCCTTCGAGCGCGTGCGTGCACTGCCCGAAATTCCCGACGTCATGGAATCGGTTATCAGCCATGGTCGTAACTGGGCCGAGGCGCTCGAGGGCGTCGAGTGGGATCGAGGTGACGTTCTGACTGTCGGCTCGAGCAAGGCAGGTCCACTGGCCCGGGTCTTCCTCGGCAGTCGGGCGGCGAAGATCGTGCGGTACTCACCGGTTCCGGTGGTGGTGGTGCCGCGATCGGCGTCGACCCGAATAGTCGATCAGGCCGAAGCGGAATAGAGATCAGGGCCGACGAGCCGAGTGCTTGTCGGCCCTGATCTTTCAGACGGAGCGAGCGAAGAGCGCGGGCTCGGAGCCGGGAACCTGAGAGACCTGCTCTCGGGCAACCAGATGGCGAAGGTGAGCTGCGCCCTCGGACAACGCCATCGTCTTTCCCATCGGGGAGATCTCGGCCCACGGCTTGTACCACTTCATCTTTGCCGCGACGTCCCACACAGTGAGCTTGTCGTCGGCGAACTCCTGGAGCAGGTGATCGAGTCGCTCCTGGTGATGCTCGATCAGCTCACCGGCGCGACCTCCGACGTCGTCGATCGGAATGCCGTGAGCGCCGAGACCGCGGGTGATGTTCATGTTCTGCACCCGTGCGAGCGAGTCGAGGAAATCGGCGAGGGCGTCACGCTCGTCGAGGGGGTACACGAAGTTGCCGACGTGCGGTGTTGTCTTCTGCAGGACGTGGTCGCCGGTGAACATGATGTCGGCGTCGTCGAGGTAGAAGCAGACGTGACCAGGCGTGTGGCCGGGGGTGTAGACAACGCGGAGGCCGCGGCCGGTGAGTGCGATGATCTCGTCGTCGACGAGAAGGCGGTCGGGAGCGGACTCGGGGCCCACGGGAGACTCACCCGCGGCAGCCAGTCGGAAGGCATCACGGTCAGCTGCGGGCGCTCCGGCACGTTCCATGTTGTCGAGCTGGTACGCCATCCACTCCTCGTTACGCGCAGTGGCCATCTGATCGAACAGGTAGTGGTCGTCCTCGTGCATGGCAATCCAGGCGCCGGATGCCTCGCGGACCCGTCCGCACAGTCCGGTGTGGTCCGGATGGAAGTGCGTAACCACAACGCCCTCGATGTCGGTCACCGAATGTCCGATCTCGGCGAGCCCCGCGTTGAGGCCCTGCCAGCCGTTGTCGTCACCCCAACCAGCGTCGACCAAGATCAGTCCGCCGGGGGATTCCATGGCGTAGACGAGCGTGTGCCCGAGCGGGTTGTCCGTGATCGGGACAGGAATCTGGAATATGCCATCACCGATGGCCGCCGCACCGTTCATAACAAGTACCTCTTAACGATAAGGGAACGCACTCTTAGTACTTCATGTTTACCGTGCGCTCGTTTGGTTGGTGACACAGGTCCTGCCTGGCGGGAGTTCGGCATGTTTTCGGTCGACTTCGGATCGGTGAGAGTTTTATCGACCGAATGGTCTTATTGAGTCGAAAGATGTTGCTGAGTAGCGTGTTTCGCGACGTCATTGCGTTGGGAACATCCTCGGATGGCGGATCCGTCGAGCAGTCGCGCACTAGCCTCCGAGGGACAGGCGCGCTGTGCGGTTATCGAGAAAGACGGGTCATGCGTTTTCAGGTTCTGGACATCATTTTCAACCCACCCCATCCAGTGACCGGCGAGGAAGTTGCCCCGTCCGATCGGCTCAACCGCGTCGTCGAACTGGCGGTTCTCGCCGAAGAACTGGGTATCGATTCGTTCTCGGTGGGTGAGCGCCATGCCGGGCCGGTTCTTTCGTCGGCGCCAACCGTCGTTTTGGGGGCGATTGCGCAGGCCACGGACAGAATCCTGCTGTCGACAGGTGTCACGGTCCTTTCGCTACTTGATCCGATCCGAGTCGCCGAAGATTTCGGAACCATCGATCAACTCAGCCGGGGACGCCTCGAGATCGTGATCGGCAAGGGCAACGAGGTTCTTCAATACCCGCTCCTCGGTCTGGACATCACCAAGCAGTACGAGTACCTCACCGAGAACTACGAACTCCTCAAACTGCTGATCAGCGAGGAAAACGTCAAGTGGGTGGGAACGCACCGGCCTTCGCTCGAGGACGCGACGACGTTACCGCGTCCTTTCGACGGCCCGTTCCGTATCTGGCACGGATCGGCTACCTCGTTCGAGGCCGTCGAACTCGCGGCGAAGTGGGGCGACCCCATCGTCACCGCCAACGCCTTCCAGCCTCGTGAGAACTACAAAGTGCTGATCGACCACTACCGCGAGCAGTACCTGGCGTACGGGCACGACCCGTCCAAGGCGTACGTCGGATCGGGTTCGGGCGGATTGTTCCTCGCCGACACGACCGAACAAGCGATCGAAGAGTTCCGTCCGATCTACGAAGGCGCCGTTGCGCAGGCCGACAAACGCAAGCACGATCCCAAAGCTGTCGGAAAGTCGACGAGTTTCCGGACCATCGAAGAGGCCGTCGATCGCGGGCCGGCGTTGGTCGGGTCGTCTGAGCGAGTCGCCGAGAAGATCCTCGATTACCACCAGAGCTACGGCCACGATTTCCAATCGGTGTCGGTCAATCATGTGCTCGACTTCGAGCAGCAGAAGGACACTTTGCGCTGCTTTGCGGAAGAGGTCATCCCGCTGGTGAAGGCGGAACTGTCGACGACGCTGTGGACCTCGGCCGACAAAGATCGGGCGAAGGGTTTCACCGCCGTCGACTGAGCGGAGAAGTCTGACTGTCGGGTAAGCGGGTCCGGCGCTGCGACCGCTCACGAGCTGCAGTAACTTGTTACCGACATCGCGGTCGGTTTTGACCGCAATGAAGGTATCCGTGAGTGGGAGTAGTGCGTTGACGTTGGGTGTGAACTCGCTTCCCGCGAACGAGCTGAGTCAGACGCTGTGGGTCGATCTGTTTCCTTGGCTGGACGACTACGTATCCGATCGTGCTGCGCTGCTCGAGCCGCTGGCACCGTCACCTGATTGGTGGTTCAGCGAAGCGCCGTCGTTCACTGTTCTCGAGGTCGATCTCGAGAAGGTTCTCTCCGAGCTGGCGTCCCTCTACATCGCTCACCACGCGGCAGCGGTATTAAGAGCGAGCTTTCCGCTACTTGGTGAAGATCTCCCGCTGGAGGTGTTGAGTCTCGATACTCGCGCAGTGACTGCACTGTCTCGGCTCACCACCGACAAAGCAATCGGCGGACTGCTGATGCACACGACCGCTGAGATCTTCGGCGTGCGCGGAACGAGCGAACAGACGGTGCACGACATAGTGCTCAACCTGTTGGTCTGTGCGGTCATGACGACTCCGCTCGCCCGCGTCGAGGCCAATGAGGAAGCAGGTGCCCCACCCGCGATCACAGCGCTGCTCGACGATCTCGCTCAGCTTGCTATGTGGCGACGGGTCCGAGGTCAGGACAGCAGACCACTCGTCACCGTCGAGATCGACGACGAATCTCCGGCCTCGATTCAGGAAGTTGCCGCCCGGATCTCGGCTCTGACGCCGAACGACTTGCCCGACACGGACCGTACCGACGCGATGGACGAGATCGACAATCTCTTCTCGCAGCTGGATGAGCGGGAGTCGTTGGTGTTGCGTGAGCGGATCGTGGCGCGAGTTCCGCAGCGCAGGGGAGCGATCGGAGCCAAGCTCGGTGTGGGCTCGGGGCGAGTCGGGCAGATCGAGGCCGACGTGAAAGCCAAACTCAACGCGGCGTGCGGATTCGGGACGGCGGTGGGGAACCTGCTTGCCAGCCTGCGGGTCGAGATTCAGCCGGTAGCTTCGCTTGATCGCCTCCTCGACGTGCATCCGAGCATCGCGGCGGAGGTGCCTGGTTACGGAGTTCCGCTGTGGTTGGTTCTGGACCGTCTCGACGACTACTTCGAGGTGACTGACGGTTGGGCTGCCGCTCCGGGCGTCGCGGAGGCCAAGAAGCGGACTCAGACCTTGCTCGAGGACTTTGAGTCCCCGAACGGTGTGGTTGCACTCGACGACGTCGCCGAAGTGGTGTCGATGTCACGCGGCGAACTGGAGAAGTGGCTTGCGTGGTGCGGCGTTGTCGTTGTGGCGGAGTCTGCGCTGACGCGTGCGCGTCGGATCTCCGATCTGGCAGTCGGCGCGCTCGAAGCCGTCGGATCGCCGAAGTCCGTCGTGGAGCTTGTGGAGTTGCTGAAGTCCGATCGCAGTGACCGGTCGATCGAGCGCGCGCTCGAGGCCGACGATCGCGTGGCGCTCGACGGCGCAGTGTGGCGGCTGCACGCCTGGGGAAGTGCGGATTCCGTTGGGGAGGAATCGCTTTCTTCGGGAGAGGCTGAAGGAACCAGTGAGTTCAACATTGGTGGTGACGGGATAGTCCGGCGTAAGCGGACACGTAACACTGCGAAGACGCCAGAGTTGACTCGCCGCCTGTATCGGTCAGGTAGTACGTGGCGGTATCGACTGACCGTGACCTCCGATCATCTACGGGGTTCCGGGTTTGCTGTACCCGCCGGTGTCGCGGTCGCTGCCGGCTGTGTGCGCGGTGAGACCATCGAGTTGGAGAGCCACCTCGGCGTTCAAGCAGTTCGGTGGACCGGAGCGCAGCCGACGTTCGGCACTATCCGCCGATTCCTGCGTGAACTCTCCGCTGTCGAGGGCGAAGACGTGTTGCTCGAGCTGTGGCAAGACGGAACCTTCCGCGTGGTCCGACCGGCGATTGTCCACTCTGACATCGACCCACTACGTCAGGCACTCGCAGAGGTTGGCAATCGCGAGCCATTGCGAACTGCCGAGAGACATGTGGTGCGGATTCTCGCCGAAGCAGTGTGTCTGGACGGCGAAGACCGTCCACGAAAGATACTGCGCGCGTACGAAGATCGTGGTGAAGACGTGGTTCTGGACTTCCTGGAGGCGGCATGGCGGCGCGGCGAAGCATCCGAAATCGACGAGGTAGACGGTAAGGATGCATCCCATGACTGACGTCGCGGACACCCGCATAGTGGGCACCAAGATCCTTGCTGCGGACGAGTCCCTCGCCGGCGCCATCGGCTTGCACCACACCATCGCGACAGCGCTCGCCGATCTGATCGACAACAGCCTCGACGCCGCGGCCTCCCACGTGCTGATCAGGTTCGTTCAGGACGGCACACGGATCGTGTCGATGATGGTGATCGACAACGGCTCCGGCATGGACAGTGACACCATTGATTCCGCGATGACCTACGGCCGCCGGCGCGACTATGCCGCCGGGGACCTGGGTCATTTCGGTGTAGGGATGAAGGCGGCGTCGTTGAGTCAGGCTCGGTTGCTCCGAGTGTGGTCTCGAAAGTCCGGGCACCCGACGCAGGGCCGCGAGATCGACTCGGCCTCAGTGCAGGGGCGTCAATCAGTTTCGGTGATCGAGGACCGGCAAGCCGAAGAATTCTTCGACGCAGTCACGCCCCGCTTTCCCTTCGACACCGGAACTGTTGTCGAATGGCGCGGCATCACAACATTTCTCATGTCCGCGCACGCGGACGAGCAGACCAGCTGGCTCGAACAGACCATCAACGACGTGCGCAGTCACCTCGGCGTCGTATTTCACCGTCTCATCGAATCCGGCCGGATCGCTCTGACTGTGGATGTCTTCGACGTCGAAGCGGGACGCGCCGGCGCGCTGCGCACAGTCAGTGCCATCGACCCGTTCCGGTATCCGCGCACCGGCGACCCCAACTACCCTCGGACACTTACCGTGTCGATCGCCGGTGCCACAGTAACCGCCGAAGCTCACATGTGGCCCGCCCGGAGCAATGCACCGGAATTTCGCATCCACGGCGCCCCCGGCCGCGACCAGCAGGGGCTCTACTTCTATCGGCACGATCGACTCCTGCAGATCGGCGGCTGGAACGCGATAGTGCGGGGCCGACCGGACTACGGATTGGCACGAATTGCTGTCGATCTGAACGATTCTCTGCTGCAGCACATCACCATCAATCCCGAGAAATCGGGGGTGACGCTCGACGCCACTGCGTCGGCTGCCGTCGACGGGGCCGTCTTCACGGATTGCAACGGTGGATTCCGTTCGTATCTGACCGATGCCGAGCGCGTCGTGCGGGCAGCCCGAAGTTCTGCACCTCGGCCGATCAGCGTCATCGAGCCGGCGTCCGGCTTTCCGGAAGACGTGCTCGATTCCTTCAGCGACGCCTTCGAATTCAGCGTCGGTGATGATCCTGTTGCTGTGGGTTGGCGAGCCTTGGCGCGTGATCAGTTCTTCGAAGTCGACCTCAAGACTCGGACTTTGTGGATCAATGCGCGTTTTCGGCGTGATCTGCTCGGACGTCGCAGTCTCGACCCGGCTGATGCTCCGGTGCTCAAGACTCTTGTCTTCCTGTTGGTGAGTGAGATGTTCGAAGGAACGAGAATCGGCGCTCGTCAGAGGGAAAAGATGCAGGCGTGGCAGGAAGTGTTGATTTCCGCAGTGGCAGCGCACCGGGAGCAGGTAGTGCAGTGAGTGATGAAGTATTCCGTGCGGTTGCGCGTGAACTCGGTGACGGGTTTCCGCCCGAGAACGTGCTCTACCCGGTCAACGCGCGCCTGCGAGCGAGCTATCCGGATGGCCTGACCATCGCGGACATCATCGATGTGTTCCTCGATGAGAGTGCTGTCGGTGTACGAACGGCGCTCACCTCGCGTCTACGGCAGTGGGATGCGGAAAGTGTCGAGACGTGGGTAGGCTCGACTGTTCCGCAAAGTCCGGAACGGCGGGCTCGGATCTACGACTTGTTGGGATTGCCGGTCGACGCCCACGCCGAGATGGATGCGCACTTCCCTCGCGAAGGTGGGCCCGTTGTCATTGCGGCTCAGCAGCCGTGGGACCCCTGGTACACCTCCGAACGCCGGCGCGAGCACGACTTCTATTGGCGCGCTTACAAGCGAGTTTTAGCCGACAAGAACTGGGACGAGGCGACAATCGGAAAGCTGGACATTGCAACCACTGAGGTTGTGCACCGGCTTGCGGATCCGACGCGGCCCGAGCCGTATCAGTCCAAAGGTTTGGTGGTCGGCTACGTCCAGAGCGGGAAGACGGCGAATTTCAGCGGCGTGGTGGCCAAGGCGATCGACGCTGGGTACCGCTTGGTCATCGTGTTGACCGGCACGATCGAGATTCTCCGGAGCCAGACTCAGCGACGCCTCGACATGGAATTGGTCGGTCGTCAAAACATCAGTGCCGGTGTGGACGACGACTACGCCAACGACGAGGACTGGCGGGACGGGAACTTTCTCGAACACGAAATCGATCCGAACAAGACCAATGAAATCCCGGCTATCCGTCGACTCACCACCTCGACCTTTGACTACAAGAGCCTGCTCGCGGGCCTGAGCGCACTGCACTTCGAAACCGTGGATCACTCCCTTCCGCTGAATGATCCGAAGAATCTGTACCCCAGCAATATTCGCATCGCGGTCGTGAAGAAGAACGTCTCCAGCCTCAAGAAGCTGGTGGCCGATCTGAAGAAAGTGCCGACCGAACTCGATCAGATTCCTGCCCTGATCATCGACGACGAAGCCGATCAGGCATCGGTGAACACGATCGATCCGAAGAAGATGAAAACCGAGCAGGTCGAGCGGACGGCGATCAACGGTCAGATTGCCGAGATCCTCGGTCTACTCGAGCGTGCCCAGTACATCGGTTACACCGCAACACCTTTTGCCAATGTGTTTGTCGATCCGGAAGACAGCGTCAACGTCTTTCCTTCGGACTTCATCGTCAGTCTCGAGCGGCCCGGCCCGTACATGGGTGGTGCGGACTTCCACGATCTAGACGATCTCGAAGACGACGACAAGACTCCGGCCAATTCGAACCAGAAAGCGTACGTACGGGATCTCCGGGCCGAGTGCGACGAGGATCGTTCCGCCGAGCAATTGCGGGCCCTCGACTCGTTTGTCCTGACCGGGGCGATCAAGCTTTTCCGGGAATCGAAGGGCGCCAAGCTGTATCGGCACCACACGATGCTGGTGCACGAATCGGTGAAGCAGGCCGAGCATGTTGCTGTAGCGGACGACTTCAAAGCTTTGTGGAAATCGGCCGGATACAGCCAGGCCAAAAGTCTTTCCAGGCTCGACAAGCTCTGGGCCGAGGACTTTGCGGTGGTGAGTGCGGCTCGGGGCAGTGAACTGCCAAACCCTGGGTCGTTTGCCGAGTTGGAGGAGTTCATCGGCGCCGCCTACGACAGGATCTCGGAGGGCACCAGCCCCGTCATCGTGGTCAATGGAGCGGCTGAGAAGGACTACAACCAGGATTCCCTCGATTTCCAAGAACGGGGAGTGTGGAAGATCCTTGTCGGCGGAACGAAGCTGAGTCGCGGCTTCACGGTCGAGGGCCTGACCATCACTTATTACACGCGTCGAACGGGCCAAGCTGACACGTTGATGCAGATGGGTCGATGGTTCGGATTCCGCCCCGGGTACCGAGACCTGGTGCGCCTGTTCATCGGCCGCACGGTTGGCGGGCCCGCCGGCGCGGACTACGACATGTACAAGGCATTCGAGGCGATCGTTCGGGACGAGGAAGAGTTCCGGCGTGAGCTCATTCGGTTCAGCGGTGTGAATGAGAAGGGCGAACCGTGGGTCACTCCACGCGATGTGCCGCCGATGGTGTTTCAGCAGCTGCCGTGGCTCAGGCCAACGGCTCGAAACAAGATGTTCAACGCCGATCTGGTTTATCGAGGCATGGGCGGTGAAAGTTTCAGCTTCACGATGCAGCCCCCGCGAGGCGACGGTTCGATCAACGCTCGGCACTTCGACGCGGTTGCACCATTATTGAAGTCGTTGGGCGAAACAGGGTCCTTCAATTTCGTTGACAAGGATGATGTTTCGCGATCGTTCACTGCGCGATACGGCATTGTCCCTGCCCATGTGGTGTTGGAGGCCGTCGACCAGTTCGAGTGGGCGAACGGGTGGGATTTCGGTCCCCACCGCGAAGCGCTTTCGACCGCAATCGAATCCGGATTGCTCAAGGATTTTGCAGTTCTGCTGCCGTACCCCAAGACCCGGGAGCCGATCGAGATCAAGGGTTGGCACGAGAAACTTCCGATCGTCAATCGCAAGCGTCAGGAACGCGAGTACCGAACAGGTTTCACCGGTACGGCCGTCCGTGAGCGCGATGCGATCGAGCACATTGCGGGCAGCCCGAAGAAGAACGGTGGACCGCTTGCGGGTGCTCTTCATCGGAAGACTCGCGGTGCATTGATTCTGGTATTGGCCAACGATCCGGCTCCTCGTCAGTTGAAACGGGCACAGGCTGGTCCCGTGGACTCGCGCGGTTTTGCGACGTTGTTCTCGTACGCGCTTCCGCACGCGGCGGAGCCGTTGGGGCGAATCGGTTTTCGGGTGAAGCAGTCAGGGACAGGGGCGATCGTCGATGCGAACTAGGTGTGTTGTGGTGGGAGACAGGAATGGGTTCTGATGGCTAAGACGATTGCGACGATCAACCTCAAGGGCGGCGTCGGTAAGACGACGATCACCGCGGGGTTGGCCGAGTTCATGTCGCTCGAATTCGGTCAGCGCGTGCTGTTGATCGACCTCGATGCGCAGATCAATCTGACGACGATGATGATCAGTGAGGATCACTGGCTCGAACTCAACAAGCAAGGGCTGACCAGCGCAACCATTTTCCGCGACGCCGTCGATGGCACGTCGAACTTCGATCTTGAAGCCTCGATTCAGCGCGGAGTTTCTCCGGTCAAGCGAGTGACGGGTGTGGATCTGCTTCCCTCATCTCTCGATTTGATCGAGCTGCAGGAGGAGATCAGTGCCCTTCGGGTTGCTGATCGGAACTCCACCAAGCCGGTTGAATTGTTGAGGGATGCCGTCGCCCCGGTGATGCCGTACTACGACTACGTTCTGATCGATTGCCCGCCGAATCTCGGGCCGATCACACTCAACGGATTGGCCATGGCTGACGGCTACGTGATCCCCACGATCCCGGATGTGCTCTCCACGTACGGCATTCCGCAGATCCAGACGCACATCGCGAAGTTCGGCAAAGAACTCGGCCGTGAACTCTTCGAACTCGGGTTGGTGATCACCAAGTACAAGTCCAACTCGGCGGTGCACCGCACGACTGTGCGAAATCTTCGACGCGATCCCAACGTCCCTCACGTATTACCGGAGTATCTCGCGGAGTCGAATCAGATTGCCGCGTCGGCGGAGTTTCACCCGTACAGCACTTTGAAGGTGAAGTACGGCAATGCAGGTCAGTTCGATCAGATGCGTGCAATTACGCAGAACATTCTCACGGAAGCGCAGGCGAAGCTATGAGTGCGGGTATCGATGAGGCGCGTCGTCGCGTGCAGGTGCAGGAAACCGGTGCAGCGCTCCTCAAGTTGGGAGCAACCAATGCCTCGGCATCGGTGTTGCTGGCCAAACTGGTTCAGGTAGTTGCAGAGGAAGCTGCCCGTACCCCGCGCTTCGCGAAGGCAATCGAAAGCGCTTTCGCAGTTCCGTCGGATGGATCCGCCGCTGCGGTACCTGCTTCTGCGCCGGCGCCGCGTCGTCGTGCTGCTGCCCCGAAGGTGAAGCGGGAGCCCGGCGCTTTCGACCCGTTCGAGATCTTCAAGGTTGATGGGGAAGAAGTTCTGTTGGAGCGGCTTTCGGCTCTCGACGCGGACGGTATCAAGGACATTATCGCGGAACAGGAAATCGATACGCACAAGGAGACGGGTCGCAAGCGCAAGGTGGATGTGCTTGCAGTCTGGACCGTAGAGCGGGTGAAGGCACTGACGTCGAAGGGGAATGCGTTCCGGTAGGGGCTCCTCCTCTCAGCGCGCCGTTGTGGTCCTTGGGGCCGCCAGATTGGCGCACTGGTTCGCCGGACTCCTTCATCAGTGGATGGCGATACCACACGAGTGGCTTCGAATGATTCCGCGCGGCGCCGGCTAGTGTGTGAACTTGCGGGTTGGACGCTTACCAGGAAGGCGCATAGTGGCACCTTCGGTGATCTCCGAGTTTCTTGACCCATCGCCCGCCGCGCTGGAGGCGCAGTGGAAATCGGTACTCGCACGTCAGGAGGTACCGAAGGGAAGCCGACAGGTGCCGTTCGTTCCGAGCGAGGTCGTGTTGTCGCTCTGCGCATCGCTGTTGGTTGACCATCGCCGGTTCGGTAGCTCTTCTGCACATCGAGCGGGAATGCCGGTCCAGCATCTTGCGAGTTTGTTCAAGCGTCCGCCCACGAGCTTTATCGCAAAGATGGCGAACCTGGATGGAACACGTAGTCATGGCGGGCGACATGAGGTCGAAGTCGCGTCGTTGATGCTTTCGGACAGCGTGTTGATGCAGGACGTATACCTTCGAATTCTGCGGTCGGCGCGTTCCCACGGAATTGACGAACATGCGTTGCCAGACTTCCTCGAATTGGAAAACGGCGAAACGCTGTGGTTGGCGGGACAAGAAGAGTTAGTCCAAAGTGAGATCGAGAGATCCTTGGAGCAGTCGCTCGAAAAGTGGTCTAGCGAGCGTAAAGATATCCCCATCGCGACCACCCAGCGATTGCTGACCTCGAGGGTTCGGATCGGCCAGCATCGGTTCGCCGCTGGCGTACTCAGCAATCACGAGCACCGCTGCGTGTTCTGTGGCCTTAGCGCGAACATCGGTGGCCGACGCCGGCCGCGCCTCCTTACTGCAAGCCATATCAAGCCCTGGCGAGACAGCACTGACAAAGAGCGACTTGACCGTCGCAACGGCTTCACCGCGTGTCCGACACATGACATTGCCTTCGATACGGGGCTCATCACCGTCGATGAGGACTTGAACCTCCATTACGCGCCCGGCGTCGAGAGCGATATGGAGATCGAAGGTCCGCTTCGCGCCGCACTCGGGAAGCCACCTCTGAGAGACCGATTGATCTTGCCGGACAAGGCGGAGCGTCCGGATGTTGTCTATCTGGACTGGCACCGCACGCAGATCTATGTCGCTTCGTGACTTCGCCAGCGAGCGCTCTGCGGAGCAGATCGAAGATGAGCCAGACTACTTAACTTGTGTAATACCAAGATCACCGTCGACGCCGTCTGCATCATCGCCGCACGCACAGTCACAGTCTCCGTCGCAACCGCCGGGATTGCAGTCGCCGGCGTAGCTGTCGTCATCCGCGTCGCAGTCGAGGGACCCTCCGAAGGATTCAGCAAAATCGTCGTCGAGTTCGTGAGTGAAGTCGTGAACCTCGTCGATCAGGTTCAGCAGATGCTGCGGAGCGAAGGGATCGGCGTCGAGCATCGTGGAGACCAGTAGGTGGTCGCCGCTGAAGGCGAAGCGCAGGCGTGGCCATTCCTGCGCGAGTTCGATCAGTCGAGTCGCAGCGTGCGAGGGATTGCCGAGGCCCGTCAGGACCGAGGACCAGACGTTGATCTGAGGGCCGTCATCCGCAACAGTTACGTAGACGACAAACCCGTGAACCGGCACGACGATGTCGCCATCGTCATCGGTGGCAGGCTCACTGCCCAGTAGTTCGGCGAGAGTTTGAACGCACAGGCGAACCAATTCGTCGCGCTCGTCCGTCACCAAGGCAATTGCGCCGTTGATGTGGAGGGGCTGGTCGGCGGTCGTGTCTTGGTCGCTCATGGATCCTCATGTTCTGTGCCAGTCCGAGCAGGCGCTGGGCACTGTTTTCGTGCGGTAGCTGTCAGGTCTACGGTAATCGGCGCACACTATTGTCCGCGCAGTGGATGATTGAAAATGCCTGGGCAGGTCCGCGCGATCAGGACTTTAACAGCCGACCAGCGACGTGATGCGAGCCCCGACAAATCGGACAGCCTTGTGGCAGTGAGTATCTCGGCTGTCGGTAGGTAGATCTAGCCTCCATGCATGACGGGTCAGAGAGTTCGGCGAGCTTCACATCTGCGTTTGGTAGCTGCATATCAAGCGGCGCAAAGCCAGATGAAGGTCCTTACGCCGAGGCAGATGCGGAATCAGCGTCGACGGCCGGAGGCGGCGAACTTTGTCATGCGGATCGAACTCGATTGCATCACGCCGCCTATTTGGAGACGGTTTTCGGTTCCGTCGAATATCGAACTGGACCAACTTCATTCGATTGTGCAGGCGGTGATGGGGTGGGGAGATCAACACGCTCATCAGTGGGTGAGTGTCCATCATTCAACGGACAATGGCCCAGATCGGTATATCGCGCCAGATGTGATCGAGCGCGACGGATACCAGGAAGACGAGTTTGGTGAGGACGAAGTCCGGATCGACGAGGCAGTTACCGCGGTAGGGGAGTACGTCCGTTATGAGTACAACGCCCGCGCAAGGTGGAGTCACACGTTGGTTCTCGAGCAGATTGTCGAAGACCAGCCGATTTCTGAGCCATCGTGTCTCGACGGTGCGAGGGCGTGCCCGCCGGAGGATTCTGGCGGTCCGATCGGGTATCGCGAGTTCCTGAACGTGCAGGCGAGTAACGGACTGTTCGATCCCGAACGTTTTGTTCCCGCAGAGTCCAATGCAGCAGTCACCATTGCAGTGGCACTGCATAGGTCACCGCCTGTGGGCAGTTCGCTGTTCGAGAAGTTCTTGCGTCGCCTGTCGGTTCATTCCGCGCCGAAACTGTTTGCCGCAGTTGCCAAATCGGAGCTTCGTGGCGGATATGACAACTATTTCGAGGTGATGCGTGAGGGAGCAACCCGCCAGCTGCTGTGGCTACTGAACTCTGCGCGAGGTGGTGGGATCGTGTTGACGGCGTCCGGGTCACTGCCTGCGGACCTTGGTGCGTCTGCCCGAGACGAACTCGATTGGGACAGTGAGTGGATCGATGTCACGGCAGGGAGTGACTCGCAATTGGTCAGTTTCTATATCCAGAGAGAACGTACGCTGTGCACATGAATTCATCCGGGGGCGTAGTTCGAGCTTTCTTTAACGCCTCCTCCTTCGCGCTGGCTCTCGGCGTACTTGGATTGATCGTCAGTTTCGGTGCGACCTCTCGGTGGGGGTTCCCGGCCTCAGCGCCGGAGCTCTGTCGATCAAGTTTGTATTCAAGCGGCGTGCTCGAAGAAGCAGGGTGGGCGTGGGTCCCATTTCCCGTATCCTCCTGCAAGACATTGGATTTCGATTCAGCCGCGAACTACTTCGCGCTCGGGTGGGGAAACTCCATCACAACCGCAGTTTCGCTCGTAGTGATCGTTGCAGCGTTGAAGGTCAAGGTGAGTCACAGGGCCTGAATCGGGCCAGCCTCAGGTACGGGCTTCGCCAGCCGGGAGAGTGCGCTGCTGATGCAGCAACTTGTGTTGTCGGCGAAACCCTGATCACCTCATACGATCCGAAGCCTGACCGGAAACGGCCGAATTCGGTCAATCAGATTCCACTCGGCTAGGAACCGGCTGTGTATCCACCCGAAGTGCCGATCGTCGACTCGCCTGGCACCGGGGTCTCTCTCGGGCTTCGCCCCAACTTCGAATCCCTCTTGAAGTCCTCGTTCGTCTGGGGAGCGTCGTGGTTCGGCTGCTCGGAAGTCGTCGGATCCGTCGAGGAGGAATCAATCGAGCGGGTACCTAGCGCGATATACAAAAGACCAACTACCATCGCCGCGGCCACACTGACTGCTAATGCAACGGCGATGCGTCGTCCCCAACGAGCCATGAATGATCCTCTCAATGGAGTAGGCCTCAGCACTCGCCAAGTACTCTCGCGCTGCTTTGACTCTATGTGCCCGCGATGTCGCCCAAACCCGGCGCCCAGCTAAATCAATATGTCGATTCCAAGGTCCGACCGCAAACGATCGATTCGTGGGACCTGGACCGAAGCTGTTACGTCAGAAAACAGAATTTCCTCTGTGCGAAATGGATTCACGAGCGACTGACGTTGACGACATAGGCGGTCGAGCCTCAAGCTCAGTCATGCTTCAATCCAAGTGTCTTCGAGTCAGCGCAGTGGCAACCGTGGCCGTTGCCGCGCTTTTCCTACTGGTGGAGGGCGCTATTCGCGGTGACTGGATCCAGATCTTGTGGATCGCGCTGCTCGTCATTGGCTGGATCACGTTGTGGCGCGACAAGGGCAAGTCCACATCTATGCGGAATGGCAATGGATCGCGACTGCGGTTGCTTGGCCAAGTGAGTGCGAGCGTGGCACTAGGCGCGATCGGGGTAGTGCTACTGATCACTCAAGATGCGGTCTTCATCCGTATCGCCGGTGGCTTCCTTATCGCGTCGTCTATCTGCTTTGGAATTGCTCTGTACTACAGGCGGCAAGCGGGAGGACAAATTTTCGGCCCGCCCGTCGGCTAGCCAAATTCTGTTCGAAGGAGGCATGACGTGGCGGCAAGTTCGATTGGAGGGGGCGGACCGCAAACGTTCGTATTCGGCCCACGAATCGACCCGAATCGGCGCGATCGAGCGACCACGCGAAACCGTCGACCGAAACTCATGACCGAAACTAGATCGACCGAAACGGTGGAGGAGACCGTTTTCGGTCGGTTCGATAGCATCACTCTCAACGCAGAACGACGAACACGCCGCCGGCGACCTCCGACATAGGGTCGGCGGCGTCGAAACCGCAGAAACGCGTACAGCCGCAAAACGAGAACCGGGGGAGCGGACCATGACGACACGAGACGAGATTCCGCGTAAACCCACCCGCATCCTGACCGCAGGTGAGATCGAACGGGAAATAGCAGGCATCCGCGCCGGACTCGAAATGGGTGGAGTCCCCTTTACTGCGGAAGCGGAAGTGGCAGCCCGAGCTGTCCTCAACGGCGAGATCACCGGCGACGAAGCGATCGCCCGCGGACTCGCCGAACTGAACTCCCGCACCGCTCAGTGAGCAGCGACTACCACTATCCGGGGACTACGGTCCTGCGAAACCGACTCGGGTACACCGACCCTCACACTCTCGCGCAGGCCGAAGCTCTCATCGCCGCAACACGAATGGCGGAATTGGCAGCGAACCCGATCGACGGGCACTTCGACTTCGCGCACCTGCAAGCGATCCACCGACACCTGCTCGGTGACCTGTACGAATGGGCCGGTGAAATCCGCACCATCGACACCGCGCCAGGCGATCTCGGCATCCTCCACGACCCACCCGCGCCGTCCCCGGTGAACTCGACCGAGTGTTCACCGACATCAACAGCGGCGTCTACGTCAACCACCACAGCCACGAAGCGTTCGTCCAGGACCTCGCCGGCCACTGGGGAGACCTGACCAGCGTCCACCCGTTCGTCGACGGAAACTCCCGCACCCAAAGGGTTTTCTTCGACCAACTCGCCCGCGACGTCGGGTGGGCCATCGAATGGCGCGAACTCAGCGTCGACGCCGTCCAAGCTGCCCGCAACTTCGCTTACATCGACGGCGGAACCATCCTCGCCGACGTCCTAAGACCCGCGATCAAACCCGTCACCGACGTACCCGCGGGCTCCATCGCCACATCACCGCGTGGCACCACCATGACCTTCCCCGAACACTGGCAGGCAATGATCGAGCACTACGACACCATGCCCGAACAGGCCTACACGTGGGCTAGCCAGATCAAACCGGAAGCACCACAACATGAACCACAGGTGACCGAGATTCGGCCAAGACTTGAGCCCGTCGCTCCGGAGCGAGAACTAGCCGACCTCGACACCACCAAGTTCCACACCCACTGGAGCCCCGAGGTCGACCACCAACTCATGAACAGCCGCACCATCCCACAACACGCAGCAGATCAGAAGGACCGAGACTGTGAGCATCATCGGATACGCCCGCGTCTCCACCCTCGAACAAAACCCCGAACTGCAAGAACACGCCCTCCGACAAGCCGGCGCAATCCGCATCTTCACCGACTACGAATCCGGCTCCACAGCGCAGCGCCCCCAGCTCACCGAATGCCTGAACTACCTACGCGAGAACGACGGCGACGTCCTCATCGTCTGGAAACTCGATCGCCTCGGACGATCCGTCCGCCACGTCATCGACACCGTCCACAACCTCGGCGAACGCGGCATCGCATTCCGTTCCCTCACAGAAGGATTCGACACCACCACCGCAGGCGGCGAATTCCTCTTCCACATCATGGCAGCCCTCGCCCAAATGGAGCGCCGCATGATCGTCGAACGCACCCACGCCGGCCTCGAAGCCGCCCGCCGCCAAGGCCGACCCACCGTCATGACACCCGAACGCACAGAACTCGCCCGTACCCTCCGCGAACAGGGCAAGAGCCTCGACGCCATAGCCGCAACGCTCGGCGTCGGCAGATCCTCCGTCAGCCGCGCACTCCTGACGGGCGCTAAATAGATCGATTGGTGTCGATAACCACGTGAGCAGGGCATAGAGCCGGGCGATGCAGTGCGCGCACGATATCGCCACGCGCACTCGTCACCCAGGCATGGCCGCCACGTGGGCGGCGATTCCTGGGCGCAGCTCTACCGTCGTCCGCCCCTGATGCCGGCTTGGCAGCAACATCTATTAGCGCGGTGTGCAGTGCAGTTGGCACCTCATCCGTACAGGTGGGGGTTGGTTTCTCTTGGAAACTGATCTAATTCCGTGCCGCCGCTGTCGCCTACCTGTCGTGGCTCGGACTTGTGTCAGCTGCCGTGCAGTGCGGCACGGAGTGCGTCCACGGCGAGGGTCCGTGCAACATTGGCAGCGCGGGTGTTTCGGAGGCTGTCGAGCAATAGGAAATCGTGAACCATTCCGGCCACGCGCACCGATGTCACGTCGACACCTGCCTCTCGGAGCTTATTCGCGTACTGCTCTCCTTCGTCCCGAAGGACATCGGCTTCGTCGGTGATGACCAACGTGGTCGGGAGTCCGGCGAGGTCCTCGAGGGAAGCCTGTAGCGGCGAGGCGTGCACTTCTGCGCGCTTCGCGGGGTCGGAGGTGTAGGCGTCCCAGAACCATTTCATGCCGTCGCGGGTGAGGTAGTAGCCTTCGGCGAACTGCAGGTAGGACGGAGTATCGAAGTCCGCGTTAGTGACTGGGTAGAGCAACACCTGTGCCTTGAGGTCGATACCTCCACGTTCTTTGTTCATGAGTGCAAAGACCGCAGACATGCATCCGCCGACGGACTCCCCGGTCACCGCGATGCGGGTAGTGTCCAGGCCGTGCTCGGCTCCGTGCTCGAGTATCCACTGCCCAACCGCGTAGTTCTGTTCGACTTGGGTCGGGTACTGGGCTTCGGGCGCGCGGTCGTAGACGGGAAATACTCCGGCAGCGTCGGCGCCTACCGCGAGTTCGCGAAACAGTCGATCGTGTGTCTTGTCGTCTCCGAAAACCCATCCGGCGCCGTGGATGTAGAACACCACCGGCAGTGGTCCGGTAGCGCCTTTCGGTCGAATGATGCGAGTGCGGACCGTTCCCCATTGGCCTGCATCGACGTCCACCCACTCTTCGTCGACGTCGGGTCGTGCGACGCCGTCGCCACTTTGTAGGTCCCGCAGTATCTTTCGTCCTTCTTCGGGTGGCACTTCGTAGATTCGGGGGTGGGGGTCGGTGGCCTCGCACAGCTCCTTCGCTGCCGGTTCGAGGTACGGAGTGAGCGGTGGTGGTAGTTCGGACATGTCAGCTGGCCTCTCGGGTGGGGGAACGATGGGACGAAGCAGGCGATGGTTGGTCTTTCGAAAACTCGGTCAAGAAGTGCCGGTACATTCGAAGGGAGGGTACCTGGCAGAAGTACGCAAACCCGCTGCATAGCAAGTAGTTTCGTGCTCCAGTTGCATCGGGTAGTAGTCGCTACTTCGACCCCGCACTGCCGACGAGCGATCGACGTTCGGTTGAATGTGTGCACCTCTCACATGACCTAAACATATTGCCTGTCGGGTCGTCAATGGATCGATGTTCGCGCGTGTCGGAGGCGACCGTCATGGCTTCTCCCACCAGGCAACGATGCGTGCGACCACCTGTGAACTTCCCCGGACCCATCTGACGTGATCGTTGCTCGCACCGGGCAAGACGTCGTCGTGCTCGTACTGCCATCGTGTCACCGCGCGTGTTTCGAACAGTTTCTCCGCGAAGATGTCCACCGATCGTGGTGGGGCCATGGCGTCCGATGCGAAACTGATGACGAGAGCGGGCGTCGCGATCGGCCGATCGGCTTTGTACGGTGGGTTGCCTGTGATGACCGTGCGGGCCCATTGCCGCATCAACGTGCGAGCGCCGGGGCCGCCGAAAGCCGGTGTCGGTACGTAGCCGAACAGTGTGGTGAGCAGCGGGACGGCTACTGCGCCCATGAGCAAGACGTGTAGCCCGCAGAATCGGTAGGTTCGATGGTGGGGGAGCGCAGCAGCTACGGTGACCATTGCCTCGACCGCCGGGTGGTTCAGTTGGTGTCCGGCGACGAGTTGACCGCCGAGACTGTGCCCGAGCAACAGGATTGGCTGCTCGGGATGATCCCTCCGCGCACAGGTAATTGCGTCCTCGATGTCGTCGATTTCGTCCTGGTAGGACCAATCGTGTCTGCGGTCGGCGCGGGGCTCGCCGCGTTCGGATCCTCGTCGTCGAATAGCATGGGCCTCCCACCCGTGCCGTGCGAACTCTGCGACCAGCGGTTCGTAGAAGTGCGACCCTATTGCCATCGCGGGCGCGATCAGGACAAGGGGAGCGCTCGAGCTGTGCAAGCGGTGACGAATCGGAGTGCACAACGGACGAGGTGGGCCTTCGTCTTGTGCTGCGTGGTGTTCGTTTCTCACAGTTGGCAGATCACCAGTGGTATTTCGCGCTGTGTTCGTCGTTGGTAGTCGGCGTAGCCTTTATAGGCAGCAACGACTTTGGTCCACAGTGCGGCTCGTTCTTCTGCGGACGCGGTGCGTGTGTGTACCGCGAAGCGTTCTCCGTCCATGACGAGTTCGGCGTCGGGGTGGGCCTGGAGGTTTTTATACCAGTCCGGATCGCGGTCGTCGCCGCCTTTCGACGCGACGAGCACGATCCAGTCCTTTTCTCGGACAGGGGTTGTCAGGTAACACGACCGCGGGAGTCCTGACGAGCGTCCGATCGTGTGCAGCTCGACGACCGGCATTCCGAAGGGTTTGGACAGCAGTCGCCCTCCACTGACGGTGAGCACGATTTTGTGCGCACCGTTCATCAGCTTGGCGCCGAGGTCTTTGACGGTGTCGGTGTTCGACATTTCTCATCCCTTCATGAAGGTGGTGAGGGTGATTCTGTGTGCGTGCGCGGTGGGTGCCCTGTGAGGGGTCATTCGCTCCAGTCGGTTGAGATCTGTCACGAACTCTGCGGCAGGAGAAGGACTTTTCCCACCGAGTCTTTCGATTCGAGCAACGCCTGCCCCTCGTCTGCATCGGCCAGGGGTAGCTTTGCCGAAATGATCGGTCGAATAAGCCCTTGTTCGATCAACGGCCACTCGTCAGTGGCGACGGCCGCAACGATCTCCGCCTTCGAGCCGGGGCCAGTCAGCGGGCGGTTGCGCACGTTGAGGCCGATGATTCGCGCACGTTTACCGATGAGTGCACCGACGTTCGCCTCACCGGTGAAGCCTCCCTGCATGCCGATGATCACCAGCCGACCTCCGACAGCGAGGGCGTCGATGTTGCGGCTGAGGTAGCTCCCACCCATGATGTCGAGGATGACGTCTACCTGGCCCGCCAGTTCGGCTGCGAAGTCCTGATCTCGGTAGTTGAGCACGATGTCGGCACCGAGGTCTCGGCAGCGCTGCGCCTTGGCCTCTGATCCGACGGTGACCGCGACGCGCGCCCCCAGCGCCTTGGCCACCTGAATGGCATGGGTTCCGATTCCGCTGCCGCCGCCGTGGACGAGAAGCAGATCGCCGGCTTGCAGGCCTGCGTCGGTGACGATCGTGGACCAGACGGTGCTCGCCACCTCGGGCAGAGCAGCGGAATCGATCAGAGTCACGCCTGCGGGTACAGGTAGTAACTGAGATGCGGGGACTACTGCGTATTCTGCGTACCCGCCTCCGGCGATCAGGGCACACACTTCGTGGCCCAGTGCCGGACCGTCGACGCCGGGACCAAGGGCGACGACGGTGCCGGAGATTTCGAGACCCATGATGTCGCTGATACCCTGCGGTGGCGGATAGAGTCCCTGCCGCTGCATCACATCACCGCGGTTGATACCGGCGGCGGCAACGCGAATCAGGACCTCGCCAGGTGCGGGCGTTGGGGTCGGTACTTCCTCTACGACGAGGTTCTTCTTCTCGTCGACGACGATCGCTCGCATGGTGGGGGTGACGGTGCTCATCTTGCCTCTCCTGTGGTGGTAGTCGAAATCGGTTGGCAGGCGGTGTTTGTCAGCGTGCGCCGATGGTTTTCCAGATGCGTAGCGCGGCGTTCACCACGGGTGCCCACGCGTTCCAGGGGATTCCCGCTGGTGGGTAGAAACCGAATCGCGACTGGTGGGCGATGGTTTGGGCTTCGGTGTATTTGAGGATGCCGTCGATACCGTGCCGACGCCCGAGGCCGGAATCGCCCATTCCGCCCATCGGCGAGTCGATGCTGCCCCACGCCGCGGCGAAGGCGTCGTTGATGTTCACGGTCCCCGAACGCAATCGGGCAGCGACTGAGCGGGCGCGGGTGGCGTCGCGACCCCACACGCTGCTGTTGAGTCCGTAGACGGTGTCGTTTGCCCGTGCAACTGCCTCGTCGTCATCGGCGACGGCGTAGATCGAGACGACCGGACCGAACGTCTCGTCCGTGTGCAACGTCATCTCTGGTGTGACGTCGGCGAGGATGGTCGGCTCGTAGAACAGCGGCCCCAGGTCTGGACGTGGCTTCCCTCCGGCCAGAAGGCGTGCGCCCTTCGCGACGGCGTCGTCGACATGAGCCGACACTGTCTTCAGTTGTTTGTCGGTGGTGAGACTCCCGACGTCGACCCCGTAGTCGTAGGAGGCTCCGATGGTCAAGGCAGAGGTTCGCTGAACGAACTTGGCAACGAACTCGTCGTGTACGGACTCGGCGACATACAGGCGCTCCACCGAGACGCACAATTGTCCTGCCGACGGGAACGCAGCGCGCACGGCCCCTTCGGCTGCCCGATCGAGATCTGCGTCGTCGAGGACGAGCATCGCGTTCTTGCCGCCCAGTTCGAGTGACGCCCCGATCAGCCGCTGGCCCGCGCCGCGGGCGATGTCTCGACCGGTCGCCGTGGACCCTGTGAACATGATGTAGTCCGCGTTCGCCAAGAGTGGGTCCCCGATCGAACTGCCTCGGCCGATCACCATCTGCCACACATCGGCCGGTAGGCCCGCTTGGTACATCAGGTCCATGGCCCACAAGGCGGTCAGCGCGGTCTGGGTGTCGGGCTTCTGCACCACAGCATTTCCGGCCATCAGTGCGGCGATGGCGTCCGTCGCCGCCATCGACAGTGGATAGTTCCATGGCGAGATGATCGCCACCACCCCTTTCGGGTGGTGCAGCTCGGACGTGCGGGTGAGAAAGGGCAGAGCCCCCCGGCGACGTTCGGGTTCAAGAACTTTCGGTCCGGTGCGGCCGTAGTAGCGGGCGGCGATGGCAGCGTCGGCGATCTCGAGGTACGCATCGCGACGAGTCTTGCCGTTCTCAGCCTGCATCAGGTCGAGCCCGGTGTTCTGATTCTTCAGGACCAGATCATGGAAACGCAGTAACACGCTGGCACGCTCCGCTACGGAAGTCGCTGCCCATCTCGCCTGGGCGCGGCGGGCACGAACGAATGCTTCGTCGACGTCAGCCGGGGCCGAGACCGGGAAGTCTGCGAGTGGTGAACCGGTGTACGGGGCAGTGGTGATCGAGCGGGGAGCGCCGGGCGAGGCCGTAACTCGTTCTGTCAGCCGTTCGAGTAATCCTGTGGTCAGTGTGGCGGGCAGCGCCGCGCGGGGATCTGTGGAGGTGTAGGTCGTTGCGGTCATGTCGGTGTACTCCTGAAATGTTCGGTCGATACGAGGTGTCAGCGAACCGAGACCGGGACCGGCATGTGCAGAGCGGCCTGAGCCGAGGTGGTGGCATCGAATCTGATCGTGCGGATGGGCCGGAGTGCGCGTAGGTCGTCGGACATCCTGCCCTCGCCGAGAGTCAGATCGAATCCGCGAGGAAACAACGACGTTCCGCTGGCGAGGACGTTGGTTTGGTTGAGGGTCGAGTGCCAGGATCCGTCTCGCTTCGTGTACGAGGTGAGGGTGGAGACGTTCGTGCCCGTTTCGAACGTCTTCTGCTCCGGGGTGGGGGCGGAGAAGGCGATGTCGACGCCGCCGTCCGCGTTGGCGATGCGGGCCGTGGTGCGTGCGTGGTCGATGCCGACATCGAGATCGGTGACCCACTTGGGGAACCCGTACCCGTCATGGCCGCGCACCTGGGCGATGTCGGTGTTGACCGGAAGTGAGAGCACATAGGAGTGCAGGTGATCGTCACCGAGGGCGGCAACCAGATCGGCAGCGGCCGTGGTAAGTCCGCCGTGGCGCGCCGGGCGAACCGCCACACCCACAGCCGCCTCGGTGTAGAAATCGATGTCGCACACGTCGTAGCGGAACGCCATCACTGACACCAACCCGAACCCGGGTGCGATTTCCAGCGGCGCCAGCTCCTTTGGGATCCGCTTACGGATCGCCCTGCTCGGGGCCACCATGGTCAAACGCGCGGAGGACATCGCGTAGTAGAAGTTCGGCGTCCTTGTCGTGCCGATCGGCGATTGGACCTGCGTTTTCGGAAGCGTGCGGAAGAAGTCGACACTCGGGACCCGCGGGTCGGCGGCGACCTTGTCGAGCGGCACATCCATCCGGTAGCGGTCGAACAGGCCGTCCTTCGGGATTTCGACGGTCCGGCCGCCCAGATCGACCTTGACGGTTGTCGCTGTGTTCGTCATTTTCATGCTTCCGTTCGTTCTGTCGACCATTCAATGTTTACATTGCTTACATCAGGCTAAGGGTGAATGTAAGCACTGTCAACACTGTCTGGGTTCGCCGCCGAAATGACGGGAAACTGTCCGCATTACCCGATCGAGGGGGTGCGGTGCTGTAACCAGCGGCGATACCGCCGGAGCGCGCGGCGCTGCAGCAGCTGCTCTTTCAATAGTGCGACCACAGGGCTGGCCGTCGGCCGCGTGGACTTGCCTCGGCCTAATCGTCGAAGCTGCTGTCGCACGCGAGCCATGCTCGCCGCCGACGCCATGGCCTTGTCCTTGATGGTCACCGGGGCTAATTCGACGGAGGCTGCGGCATCGAGGCGCCACCGATTCGGCAGATCGGGATCGATCGCCAACGCACTGCCCATGCCGACCAAATCCACACCGCTCGCCAGGACCTGCTCGGCAACAGGTCGCCGAACCACACCGCCGGTCAACATCAACGGCACCGGGCTGGCCTCGGCCAGTTCCTCTGCAAGAGTCAGAAAGTAGGCCTCCCGAGCGAGGGTGCGATCGTCCGGGCCTTGGCCGGTCATGGCCGGTGCTTCGTAGCTCCCTCCGGACAGTTCGACGACGTCGACACCGAGTGGTGCGAGCATGGCGATCACTTGCGCTGCGTCGTCGGAGTCGAATCCTCCGCGCTGGAAATCCGCGGAATTGAGTTTGACGGCAACCGTGAACGTCGGGTCGACAACCCTGCGCACTGTGCGGACGATGTCGAGAAGCAATCGCGCTCGGTTCTCTAGGGTGCCGCCCCATTCGTCGGTGCGCTGATTGACCAACGGAGAGAGAAACTGCGAGAGCAGATAGCCGTGTGCGGCATGGATTTCCACGCCGTCGAAACCAGCTTCCTCTGCGCGACGTGCTGCTGTTGCGAAACGGTTGACGGTGTCGTTTATCTGCCGTGCGGTCATGGCCTGGGGATGCGCAAATCGCTTGCTGTTCTTGCCGAGTTCGACGCGAGTGGCCGACGGAGACCATGCGACACCGGGCATGTCGGCTTGAATCTGCCGACCGGGGTGATTGATCTGCATCCACACTTTCGCACCTCCGCCCTGTGCGGCATCCGCCCATTCGCGGAACGGCCCGATTGGGGATTGTGCGTCGAGAACGACGCCGGCCGGCCCGGTCAGCGCCTCCGCGTGAACCATGACGTTGCCGGTGATGATCGTTCCCACCCCTCCTCGGCTCCAGCGGTGGTACAGCTCGAACAGCTCTTTGCCGGGGAGCTGTCCAGCTGCGGCCATGTTCTCCTCCATGGCTGCCTTGACCATCCGGTTGGGGAGTGTCGCCCCACTGGGAAGAGTGAACGGGGCGAAGACCGGAGAGACTGTGCTGTCAGTCTCCAACTTGTCGGGTGCAGGGTCGGTGAATGGCATCGGCGCTCCTGAATGCGGTATGTTTACATTGCTCACATGAGCGTAGAAAGGAAAGTTAACGGTGTCAACATCAGTCAAGGGTGGCTACCATCACGGTGATCTGAAGGCCTCGCTGCTGGCGTCGGCGATGCGCATGCTCGAGGCAGGTGAGCCGTTTTCGATGCGCGCGATCGCGCGCGAGGTCGGTGTGTCGGCGACTGCGCCGTACCGACATTTCGCTGATCGTGAAGCGCTCGAATCTGCTCTCGCCGCGCAAGGGTTGCGCGATCTGAAGGCGGACCTGACAGACGGCCGCGAGCTACCGTCGACGTCGGCGGATCTTGCCGAATTCGCAGTCGCCTACGTCGAGTTCGCGCTGCGGCGACCGGCGCTCTTCCGGTTGATGTTCGGCAACGAGTGCGACACGGGTAACGACGAGCGCGTGCAAGCGGCTGGAGAGATTCATCTGCTGATGCAGATGGGGATGACGCTTGTCTTTCCTGATGCAGATTCCGAGGCGTTGGCATCGGCGGCATGGGCATTGGCGCACGGTTTGGCTTGTCTGCATCTCGACGGCAAAATGTCGACGGCCACGGCCGGTGAGGCTGCAGATCGGGTGCGAGCAGCTTTTGCTGCGATTCTGGCGGTACAAGGGTGAGATCCACTGACCAAAGCGATCGAGAGAAGAGTTCGATGACCAAGCGAATCTTGAACGTAGTCACCAACGTCGGCCACTACGACGATCCGTCTCATAAGACCGGGTTGTGGCTGTCCGAGCTCAGCCATGCCTGGCAGGTTTTCGACGACCACGGTTTCGAGCAGACTTTAGTCAGCCCCGAGGGCGGAGCGGTGCCCTTGGAACCGCGATCGCTCAAGTTCCCGAACTACGACAAGAGCGCAAAGGCATGGCGGTCCGACCCTGCTCGGATGGCGCTACTCGACTCCACCGCCAGCCCCGAACAGGTCGACTCCGCTGACTACGATGCGATCTTCTTCACCGGCGGGCATGCAGTCATGTACGACTTTCCCGGTAGCGAAGGTCTGCAACGCATCACCCGGGAAATCTTCGAACGCGGCGGGATCGTGTCGTCGGTGTGCCACGGGTACTGCGGAATTCTCGACACCACACTGTCCGACGGCAGCTACCTCATCGCCGGCCGCAAACTCACCGGATTCGCCTGGCGCGAGGAAAAACTCGCCCGCGTCGACAAACTCGTACCCTACAACGCCGAGGAAAAAGCCAAAGCGCGTGGTGCACTGTACGAAAAGGCGAAACTGCCCTTCGTGTCCTACGCAGTCGTCGACGGAAACCTCGTCACCGGCCAGAACCCAGGATCCGCAAAGGAAACCGCAGAGAAAATTGCAGACCTCCTGCTGAAGGCCTAGCGGAGCTCTCGATGGCGACCGTCCTGGACCGAACGGAGGGGCGTCGAGATTGTGTGCTCAACGCCGATGGCGACTAGCTGCCCAGCCCGGCGTGCACGGTCTCGGTTGCGGCGCTGTCAAATTGCCCTAACTGACAGGTTCATGTCGATTCATTCGAGAAGAGCCAAACTGTTGTAGCTCAGCAGAAAACCATCCGAAATATTTCACCGATAACTTATAATATGTCGGTCTAGAGACGAAAGTTTTTGCACGGCAACTAAGTACGTAGCCAGTAAACGTACACCGTCAGTATCGAGTGGCAGCGTCGCTACCAGAGTGAGAGCGGACGTCCTGCAGCCTCGGCCGCAGCGATGCGCTCTTCGACCGTGTCGACGTCCAAGTTCTGTTCGATCCCGATACGGATCGCGGCAGCGATGGCACGAGTGCGACCCGCGGGTCCTCGAACGTCGGCGAGTGGGCTGGCGATGTTGCGTCGCCGGAGCTCGTGTTCACGCCTGCCCGGCGGCCGGCCACCTTCGGTGTCCCCCGAAACGAACTCCGCTGCGCTGCGTCCTGATGAAGAACATCTTTATTGTTCTCCTTCTGGCCTTCCGATTCTTGTCGGCGGTGACCTGCGCGCAACCCCTGGCGGCGCAAGCGCCGGCCGATGGCTCCGAGAAATTTTCGTCACTCGCACGCTCCCGCCGAAATTTTCTCGGCCCAGGGGTGGCACTCCGGCCCCCTCATGCCGACGCGATTCTCCTTTGCCAGCAGGCGAAAAAATTCGGGTGGGAAATTATCGGAGTTTTTGTTCGAAATTGCCATCATGCTATGGTCGATTCTCAGTTGTTGAATTGCGTGGTCGAGCCAAAAGCTTGCGCAGAAGAATTATTTTGTGGAGGTTGGGTTTCCGAAAAGACGAAGTGCGTGTTGCTAGTCAATTGAATATGTGACCGGTGTTGGTATGACGGTCGCTCCTAGGGCGTGCAGAAACGAAGCGCAAAGCTCCTGAACAGGGGTTTTGTGCTTTGTTCTGCCGATTATGTGCGAAGGATGTGGCATGTGACGGGGTCCGACATGGTCCAGTTCAGTACCTTGGTAATTGTTTCACTGCTTGTTGCTTTTTATGGTGGAACATTTCTGATTTCTCTTCGTATCGGAAAGAAGCAGGAAAATGCCGACGGTTTTATGACCGCCGGAAATAAGTTAGGATTTGGTGTTTCGGCCGCGAGTATGACGGCCACCTGGATTTGGGCGTCGTCGATGTATGCATCTGCCACTTCTGGTTACACCTATGGAATCTCTGGCCCCATTCACTACGGTTTATGGGGTGCGTTGATGATTCTCTTCATTTATCCGTTTGGCCAGCGAATTCGCAAAGTAGCGCCGAAAGCCCACACCCTGGCTGAGGTCATGTACGCGCGGCACGGACGCTCGAGTCAGCTGATGCTCGCGGGCTCCAATATCGTCGGCAGTCTCATCAGTTTGATGTCGAACTTCCTCGCTGGTGGTCTGCTGATCGCGTTGCTTTCGCCGTTCAACTTCATCCAGGGTGTGTTCATCGTTGCGCTGGGCGTTTTGCTGTACACGTTGTGGTCGGGCTTCCGCGCTTCGGTGTTGACCGACTTCGTTCAGCTGATCGGAATGCTCGGTGCGGTAGCGGTTTTGGTGCCGTTCATCTTCTTTGCGGCAGGGTTCCCGGCAGCCTTCGAATCCGGGGCAGTCAACCTTACTGCTGAGCACGGCAACTTCTTCTCGAGCGTTGCCTTCTTCGAGCAGGGCGCGCCGTACATCGCGGCAGTTCTTGCCTACGCAATCGGCAACCAGACCATTGCCCAACGTCTGTTCGCGGTCCGCGAAGACCTGATCAAGCCCACCTTCATCACCGCAACCGTCGGATACGGCGCAACGGTCATTGGTGTCGGAATGCTGGGTGTTCTTGCGCTGTACCTCGGAATCGAGCCGATGGATGGTGACGTCAACAATCTGATTCCGCAGATGGCCGCGTCGTACCTGCCCGGAATTTTGCTGGCTGTCTTCTTTGTCATGATCATCGGCGCGCTGTCATCGACGGCGGACTCGGACCTTGCTGCGCTCTCGTCCATCGTGATGACCGACGTTTACGGCCAAGCCGTCGCAGGCAAGGCTGATGCGAACCCTCGACGGATGCTGCTCATCGGCCGAGTAACGATGATTGTTGCCACGGCGGCGGCTATCTCCTTGGCAAGTCTGCAATTGAGCATTCTGGATCTGTTGGTGTTCGTCGGCGCGCTGTGGGGCGCTTTGGTGTTCCCGGTTATTGCGAGCTTCTACTGGGGCAAGGTCACCAACAAAGCCTTCACTGTGTCGGTGCTGGTGGCTCTTGCTGCCTTCTTGCCCGTCCGATTCAGTTGGGTGCCGATGGATGGGATGTTCGGGATACTCTCCGACATCGTCGCCGTTGTCGGTATCGGAGTGGTGCTGGGGCTCATGACATTTGGATTCTTCGGTCTGAAGGTTGCGCAGATCGTCGGTGGCCTGGCGATCGTGCTGTCCGCGCCGTTCGCAATCGGCTTCCTCCACGACTACCCAACGCTCAGCGGATCTTTGGTGGCCTATGCCGTCAGTACCGTCGTGTGCTTTGCGATGTCCGTCAATCAGCGTGAGACGTTCGATTTCGAACTGATCAAGCAGCGGACGGGAGACTTCGACGATGACGAGCTTCCTGCCGTGGGAGCGTCCGGAAAGTAACCGTCGAGACAAGTGGAAGGAATACGAATGAGTACAGCTCTACTGACCATTTATGTTCTGATCTGGCCGGCGTTGGTCTTGGTCGTGCTGGGAGTCATCAGCAAGGGATTCTTCAAGGATTGGGCAACTGCTCGCCGCAACGGTGAGGATCTGGTCTAACTTTTCACGCCGCCACCGACGGACTTCTTGTCGGTGGCGGCGGTCATATTGCAATCGGGACTGGGGGCAGCGTTATAGTTGCCCAGTGCAACACGACGGAGCAATGGCGCTCACCGGTCCACCAGCCGTTCATGACGAGCTGGTGCACCTGACGCGGCAGTTGATGACGGGGGATCGGCATTCCGATGACCACCCGTCGATCGCCCAGCATTCGTTCCTCTCCTTCATCGGCCGCAATGACGGATGCAAGGCCACGGAGATCTCCGAAGTCTTCGGCGTCAACCGCTCGACCATCTCGCGCCAAGTGCGCGGGTGCATCGAGGCAGGCTGGGTATATGCCGATCCGGGATCCGTTCGTCAGGGCAATCCGCTGCACCTCACGGAGGCTGGCCGCAAATACCTCGACGCCGCCGACGCGCGTCGGCTCGACCAAGTCGCCGGCAGGCTGCACGATTGGACCGAGTCCGAGGTCGCAGACTTCGCCCGCGCACTCCACCGCTTCAGAATCAGCATCGAATCGCAGACCAACGGAGATGACACCCTGTGAGTGAGTACAGCGCCAAAGCCCAGTTCACCATCTCCGACAATGAGTCCGTGGTGCACACCGTCTTCACTCACGCCGAGCGCACGCCCGAACTGACGGTGTTCTCCCGCCCCAAGGGAGAGGGTTGGGTAGACGTCACAGCCAAAGAGTTCGCCGAGCAGGTCACCGGCGTCGCAAACGGTCTCATTGCAGCCGGGGTGCAGGCAGGCGACCGCGTCGCACTCCTCTCCGCGACCCGATACGAGTGGACGCTCTTCGACTTCGCCATCTGGGCTGCCGGCGCCGCTACCGTTCCGATCTACGACTCGTCGTCTCAGGGGCAGGTCAGCTGGATCCTCGAAGACTCCGAGGCCGTCATCGCGATCGTCGAAACCGGCGCGCACGAGCAGCTGTTCCAGGACGCGCCAAGCTCTCTCAAGGCCGTCATGCAGATCGACGACGGAGCAGTCGAAAAGCTGACCGCACAGGGCGCCGACGTTGACGATACCGAGTTGAAGAAGCGACTCGCGGGCATCAAGGCCGACGATCTGGCGTCACTCGTCTACACCTCCGGCACCACAGGCCGTCCCAAGGGATGCATCCTCACGCATCGTAACTTCCTGTCCGAGGTGCGCGGGATTCTCACGGCATCGATCGGCAAGGTGGCGGTTCCGGGAAACCGAGTCCTGACCTTCCTCCCGCTCGCGCACGTACTGGCCCGCGCGGTGTCCCTTGCGACGTTCGAAGCTGGTGCGTCGCAGGCGCACTGGTCCGACTTTGCCACCATCACAACGCAATTCGAGCGCTATAAGCCCAACACCATCCTCGGTGTTCCGCGTGTCTTCGAAAAAGTTCGTGACGGCGCAGCACGCAAGGCGGAATCCGGTGGAAAGATTCCCGGCGCGATCTTCGCCTTCGCAGAAGCCACTGCAAAGGAGTACAGCCAGGCTCTCGACAAGGGCGGTCCCTCGCTGATCCTGAAGGTGAAGCACGCAGTGGCAGACAAGCTCGTGTACTCGAAACTTCGCGCGGCTCTCGGCGGCGAGTGCTGGTTCGCGATCTCCGGCGGCGGCGCCCTCACTCCTGAGCTGGGGCACTTCTTCCGTGGGCTCGGAGTTCCGATCTACGAAGGCTATGGCCTCACCGAAACCACAGCAGCGCACTGCGTCAACGTCCCGGGTGCTCAGAAGATCGGAACCGTCGGACAGCCGATGGGCGGCAACGGGGTTCGCATCGCCGAGGATGGCGAGATCGAACTCAACGGTGGAGTCGTCTTCAAGGGATACTGGAAGAACGACAAGGCCACCGAAGAGACATTCGTCAACGGCTGGATGCGAACCGGTGATCTCGGTGAACTCGACAGCGAAGGTTACCTTTCCATCACCGGACGCAAGAAGGATCTTCTGGTGACGGCGGGCGGCAAGAACGTCTCGCCCGGCCCGATGGAAGACCGTATCCGTTCGCATTCCATCGTCTCGCAGGCAGTCGTCGTCGGCGACGGGAAGACCTACATCACGGCGTTGCTGACCGTCGACCCCGAGGTGTTCGAGAAGTGGAAGGCGGAGAACGGCAAGCCTTCTGGTGCCACCGTCGCCGAACTACGTGACGACAAGGACCTTCGAGCGGAGCTGCAGAAGGCCGTCGACGACGCCAATGCCGCTGTCTCACATGCAGAGTCGATCAAGAAGTTCGTCATTCTCGATCGCGATCTGACCGAGGAAGACGGTGAGATGACAGCGACGCTCAAGATCAAGCGCAATGTCGTCGTCGATCGGTTCTCGAAAGAGATCGAAGGAATGTACGCGAAGAGCTAGGCGCGTTTGGGGAACTGCTCGCGGTAAGCCATCACGTCGTCGAGGCGGAACCTGCGGTGGGTGCCGCGTAGTTCGATCGGGAGTTTCCCGGCGTCGGCGAGTTTGCGCACATACGTGTCCGAAACGCCGAGGATCTCTGCTGCCTGCGAGGTGGTGAGGAGCTCTGCGACTGGCCCGAGGGCGACGCTGTCCCCGGCAGCGAGGTAGGTCAGGAGCTGCACGACGGCGTCGCCGACCGACGGTGGAATCTCGATCCGGACGCCGTCGAACACCAGCGTGGTCGTGTCCGTCGAGGTTGCGGCTCTCTGGGTCAGGGCCGTTTTGATTCGCTCGGCAGCATCGCCGTCGACTGCGGAAACGATGTGGTCGATGCTCACGCGGTATATCTCCGATCGAAGGCAGTGTTTCGCAAGCATAGACAGCGACAGTGTCCGTCGGCACGCTGGCTAGCGCCGTGTGCGTTGCATTACATGAGTGCCGTGAGTGGAAAACTATTTACCCACGTAGATCGGAATTCGAAGGGTTTGGCGCCCAAAGATATTCGACTCGACGCATATGTAACTCACCAAATTTGGTGTACCCGCAAGTAACATCCTGAGCGTGGCTAGACGATCGGTAACGGTGAGATTCGACGTAGAGGAACTGAGGGCCCTAGAGACCCTCCAAGAGCTCACGGGCGCGGACATTTCCAGCGTCATTCGTGAAGCTGTGATCGAGCATGCTCGTCGATGCGTTGCACAGGGAAAGCCCCGCGACATCGCCGAGCGACGCAAATCGCTGACCTTGCAGGAAGCCTTCGCCAAGTACTCCGCGTTGTGCACCGACGAGGAGCGGGAAGCGTCGTAGCGACCGGTTGAGTTCACAGTGATTCTGACTGTGGCGCTGCGTAGTTCGTTCGAGGAATATTGCGGCAACAGAAGTGTTGCGTAGACCTCTGACAGGAGCTGGCCAGTGACGGACGTCCTCGAACTCTCCACCGATGTATTGGTGAACGGTGGTGGCCCCGCCGGCGCATGGGCAGCGTTGCGCGCGGCCAAGGCCGGTGCAGACGTCGTCCTGGTCGACAAGGGCTACTGCGGAACGAGCGGCGCAACGGCCCCCTCCGGAACAGGTGTTTGGTACGTCGAACCGGATACGACTGCCCGTGAGCGGGCGAAGGCCGGTCGTGAGGCGCTCGGCGGATATCTTGCAGACCACCATTGGATGGACCGCGTTCTCGAGCAGACCTACTCCAACATGGATCTCCTCGCGGTGGAGGGCAGATATCCGTTCCCCATCGACCCCAGCACGGGCAAGCAGATCCGTACCGGCTTGCAGGGACCTGAGTACATGCGACGGATGCGCACCTGGATTCGTCGAGCCGGGGTGCGGATCCTCGACCATTCGCCGGCACTGGAGTTGTTGGTGGACGACGCCGGGCGAGTTCGCGGAGCGGCGGGCTACCAACGCCACGAGCAACAGGATTACCGAGTCTCGGCAGGCGCGGTAGTTGTCGCCAGCGGAGGTTGTGCGTTTCTGTCCGGTGCGTTGGGTACCAACGTCGATACCGGTGACGGTGCATTGATGGCAGCCGAAGTCGGAGCGGAGTTCTCTGGGATGGAGTTCTCCAACGCGTACGGAATCGCAGCGGCCGGATCGACGATCACCAAGACGGCTTACTACGCGTACGCGACGTTCTTTCACGCAGACGGAAGCGTGCTCGAAGGGGCCGGTTCGGCGAAGGGGAGGTCCGTCATCGCCAGCACGTTGCGGAACGAGCCGGTCTTCGCGCAGATCGATCGGGCCGACGCTGATGTACAGCGTCGAATGAGGCTGGGGCAACCCAACTTCTTCCTGCAATTCGATCGCCGCGGAATCGATCCCTTCACCGACAAATTCGAGGTCGGCATGCTCGCTGAAGGCACGGTGCGCGGCACTGGGGGAATCAACGTCGTCGATGACGATTGCGCGTCATCCGTTCCAGGACTGTTTGCCGCCGGGGACGCTGCAACCCGAGAGCGAATCTGCGGAGGGTTTACCGGCGGGGGAAGTCACAACGCAGCTTGGGCGATGTCTTCTGGTTCGTGGGCGGGAACCGGTGCTGCGCGCTATGCGCTGTCGGCCGGACGCGGGTCTGCCAGTGTTCTTCGCGGAGCCGGAACCGTCGGATTGCGTAATCCTGTACGTACCGGGTTTACTGCCGACGATGTGGTGAAAGCTGCTCAGGCGCAGCTGATTCCCTTCGACAAGAACTACCTCCGCAGCGGTGATCGAGTATCCGCAGCGCTCGGTGAGCTCGAATCGCTGTGGGGTGCAGTGAGTGCGGATCTGGGCGCGGATCCAGCAGGTCGGATGGCGGCGCGGCAGGCTGCCGCGATCACGGCCGTCGGTCGCTGGATGTACCACTCGACGTTGGCGCGGACCGAGACTCGGGGAATGAGCAAGCGTGACGATTATCCCGAACTCGATGGAACGCAGCATCATCACGTTCTCACCGGAGGTTTGGATTCGGTGTGGACCCGAACGTCGGAACCTGTCGGGTCTGCATTGGTGGCGTCATGATCGAGCTGGTGTCCGCGCCTGACTGCATCGGTTGCGACAAGTGCGTAGACGTTTGTCCTACAGATGTTTTCGACCGGACGCCCTCGGGCGTCCCGGTGATTGCGCGCCAATCGGATTGCCAGACCTGCTTCATGTGCGAGGCATATTGCCCGACGGATGCGTTGTATGTGCATCCGCAATCCACACCGTTGGAAACGGCCGATGTGATCGAGGACGATCACATCGGCCGCTACCGAGAGAAGATCGGATGGGGCAAGGGGCGGGCACCAGGGTCGCTGACCGCGGTGGGTCCCGAGGTGCCCCGTCCGGTCACGACCTGACGAGAATCTTGACCGCAGTGTCGTTGTGCTCGATCAGAGTGGTGAATCCTTCGGAGATCAACTCTTCGAGCTGAATACGACCGGTGATGAATGGCGCCAGATCGACGACACCGTCCTGGACCATCTTGATGACCGCTTCATGGTCACGGACGTACGCGATGGTTCCGCGTAGATCGATCTCCTTGAGGACCAGCTTCTGCATGTCGATGGTCGCGGGCTTGCCCCAAATCGACACGTTGACAACAACTCCAGCAGGCCTGACCGTGTCGAGCATGGTGTCGAGTACTGCGTTGACACCTGCGCACTCGAAACCGATGTCTGCGCCGATGCCTCCGCTGAGTTCGAGGACGCGCGCTTTGACGTCTTCGGTGGTGGGATCGATGACGTAGTCGGCGACTCCACTGGAGAGGGCCTTGGCTTTGCGGGCTTCGCTGAGTTCGGTGACGATCGTCGTGACACCCAGACCCTTGAGGACTGCCGCAACGAGGAGTCCGATTGGTCCGGCTCCGCCCACGATGGCGACGTTGCCGCTTTCGGCACCACTGCGTACGACTGCGTGATGGGCGACGCTCAACGGTTCGATGAGGGCTGCCTCGTCGAGCGGGATGTTGCCGATCTTGTGGATCCAGCGACGGTCGACGACTACCTTCTCGCTGAGCCCGCCACCTCCGCCGGCCAAGCCGATGAACCCCATCTTCGTACACAGGTGGTAGTTGCCCGCCTTGCACGGGGCGCACTCGTTGCAGACGAAGTACGGCTCGACGACAACATTTTCGCCGACCTCGACGTCCGTGACACCTTCGCCGACCTCTTCGACGGTGCCGGAGAACTCGTGGCCCATCGTGACCGGCGCATTCTCGTGTGAGAGTGGATGCGGGTGTCCGGGTGCGGAGATGAAGATCGGTCCCTCGAGGTACTCGTGGAGATCGGTGCCGCAGATTCCGCACCATGCGACCTTCAGCTTGACTGTTCCTGGCCGCAATTCGGGCTCAGGGATCTCTTCGATCCGGATGTCTTTCTGCCCGTGGAACCGTGCTGCCTTCATTGATCCGCACCTCACTTCGTTGTGAATCCCCTGGTAGATCGACGCTAGGCCGATTATCGGCGTGGGTGAAGGGTTGCAACGGAATGCAATGTCGTGGAACCGACCTGTGCTGGGGAGCGTCCAATACTGTGAGCGGGTCGCGAATCAGGGGGAGTGCTGTGGGAGTGAGGGGTGCAGTGGTCTTGGTCGCGGCCACGCTGTTGGTTGGGGGTTGTTCCTCGACGGTCGAGGGGCATGCAGTACGAGCCGACGAGGCTGTTGGGCTATTTGACCCTTGTAGCGGCATTAGCGACAGCGCCTTGCGGTATGTCGGCGTTGATCCGGCGACTGAGGAAGGCGGGATTCTTGGAGTTCAGATTCGACGATTTGAAATCTGCTCATGGGATGGGACGGGAATCTCGCTGAGCGTCTGGTCAACTGACCACACTCTCGACGAAGTCGAAGCGAACACCAACAATGCCGATGTAAGGGCTGCGAGTGTTCATGGCGGCCCTGCTATCAAATTCGGGCAGCGTGACGATGCGACCGGACAGATTTGCTCAGTAGCTTGGCCGACCAATCAGGGGGTGCTGATCGTTCGGATCGCCCCAGATTTCGGTGAGACGCCGATCGACCCGTGTGACCTCGCCTCGACGATTACCGACAAACTCTTCCCGGAGCTCCCCAGATGAATCGCTCGCTTGATGAAGGTGGTGCTACGCATGGGTTCAAATGAGGACTCCGGGACCGAGGTTTCGTTCTCGCTGGATCCGGACACGGCGCGATTGCTAGTTACGGCATGCGGCGAATACCAAATGACGTTGGAGCATTTGTCTGTTGCTGCTGCGAAACTGAGTTGGGTTGGTGGTTTAGGGACGCTCGCATCAGGTCGAGCGCTTCAGACGAAGTTCGAGGAGAAGGCCGTCGGTGGCCACGACGCGCTGGTCGATGTGTTGGCGAGTCATATCGCGGTCGTGGAGGCAATGCAGGCTCAGTTTCAAGCCTGCATCGACAACGCATTGGATCAGGAGTCGTCGAATGTTTCGACTTTGAGGTCGGTCGACCTGCCAAATTGAGGCAGCGAAGTGTCGCTGGAGTGTCCGGGCAGCGAATGAGGGGGAGTGCTGTGGGAGTGAGGGGTGGAGTGGTCTTGGTCGCGGCCGCGCTGTTGGTTGGGGGTTGTTCCTCGACGGTCGAGGGCGAGGCATTCCCTGTCGATGTGATTGGGATGTTTGATCCGTGTGAGGTTCTCAGCAATGAGGAATTGGAGAAAGTCGGAGTTGACCCGGCAACAAAAGAGGTTGACATCGTTGACACGCATATCGATGGTTTCAACATTTGCTCGTGGAACGGTGAGTGGTACTTCTTGTCTCTGACATCGACCGATCATTCGCTCGTAGAGGTCGAACAGAATCCAGTCATGCGCGACCTTCATCGAGCCCAAATCGCCGGGCGCGACGTTCTGAAATACCAGGAACGCAATGACAAAACAGATTCTGCTTGCAACGTCGCCTTCGCGACCTCTCAATCCACTGCGTTGATCCGCGTCGGCGCCAAGGTCGGTGTGGCGCGCCCCGAGACGCCGTGCACGCTGGTGGAACGAATTTCCGAGACAGTGATTCCATTGCTCCCGTGACAGCGGTCCTGATTGCAGCTTCACCCTCGAACACAGGAGTTACATGTCGAATTTGTATCTCGATGCCAAAGTCGCCGGCGAGCTGATCGCGGCTTGCGCTGAACTCCGCGCGCAGTTCGAGGCAGCATTGAACTCCGCCGCACTACTCGGTCAATTGACAGGGTTTGGAACCCTAGGATCCGCACAGGCGCTACAGGCTAAGTTCGAGGAAAAGGCGGTTGGCGGCCCGGATGCGCTCGTCGATGTGTTGGCGAGTCATATCGCGGTCGTGGAGGCAATGCAGGCTCAGTTTCAAGCCTGCATCGACAACGCATTGGATCAGGAGTCGTCGAACGCCTCGACTTTGAGGTCGATCGACCAACCGAACTGAGTCAGTGGATGTGTTGCTGCCAATCGGCTGGGACACGACCCTTAGGTCCCGGCGTCGGCTGATCTACGGGATGTGAAGTGGGCGCCGCCAATTCAGGTCCGTCGTACGCCTCGTTGGTTTCGAAGCTCCAGAACCAATCCTCACCGGGTTCGTAGCTCTGCATGAACGGATGCTTTGTCGAGGCCGCATGCTTGCTCGCGTGCTGTGACGGTGACGAGTCGCAACAACCGACGTGCCCGCACTGCGCGCATCGACGCAGGTGCACCCACCAGCCGCCGCTCGCATCGCATTCAACGCATCCCGCGCCACTGGGCGGCACGCTCGGATCGATCCCCGCTGGAAGTCCGTCGGTCATGGTCCACCCTCTCGCTGACTGAAGTCGGTCATTTCATCGTGCGCTTTGCCTACCGGCCGTGCAAGGGCGACTAGTCGTCGCGCGTATCCCGCGGTGGGCCCGCGATTGGCAACAAAACTCTGAACCGGGTGTTACCGGGCTCAGACGTGACCCGCAGCTCACCACGATGCTTGCCGACCACAATTCGCCACGAAATATCAAGGCCGAGACCGGTTCCCTCACCGACAGGCTTAGTCGTGAAGAAGGGTTCGAAGATCCTGTCGATGACGTCATCGGGAATCCCGGCGCCGGTGTCGCAGATCTCGATGCACACGCGGTCGCCATCGCGGCTTGTCCGAACGGTGAGTGTTCCCGATCCGTCCATGGCAGACACCGCATTGTCGATGAGGTTGGTCCACACCTGATTGAGTTCGGCGGCGTAGGCGTCGATCGGAGGCAACGCAAGGTCGTACTCCTTGACGACTTCCATTCCGCTTCCGATCTTTTGCCCCAACATGATCAACGTGCTGTCAAGCAATTCGTGGACATCGATGGTCTGGAAGGGTGCGCGGTCCATCTGAGAATACTGTTTGGCTGCACCGACGAGAGTCGAAATCCTCGTTGTGGAGTCGGCGATCTCGTTCATCAGGAGTTCGGATTCGATGGTGTAATTCAGCCAGCGAATTGCGCCTTCGAGTACGGACTCGTCAACGGCTGCAGCAACATTCTCGAGCCAAGCGGTGTCGAGACCAGCTTGCACGAAGGTCGGAGCCAGATCCCAACCTTCTCGAATCGAATGATCCTCGAACCATTCACCCAACGAATCCTCTCGATCCGAGGCTTCGAGGGGAGTGAGCGTCGGCGCCTTGGCGACAACCTCTGCAACTTCCTCTTGAAGTCGCATGAGAGTGACGAGGGCATCGCGGTCGTAGGTGCCCGATGCAACCATTCCCAGTTTGTGACGCATACCTGCAACACGCTCACGCAACGACGCCGTCGCTCGAACCGCCGCAGCTGCAGGGTTGTTGAGCTCGTGAGTCAATCCCGCCGACAGTGATCCAAGCGCCAATAGCCGTTCTCGTTGGTCGATGATCTGCTGGGTGTTCTTCTTGCCGAAGAAAACACCTTCGAGTAGATGAACCGCCATCGGAAACCACTCGCGCATCGCATTGCCGAATTTGTCGGCGTCCAGGACGAAAAACGTCGAGGGCGTCGTCACCCGCATCGAACCGGCGTACACCTGCGGTACCCGATCGCCGAGATACGCCGTCCATCCTCCCGAGTAGACGCCGCGCTGGGTGGTCCTGTTGATCTCGATGTCTTCGCCGCCCGACAGCTTGGACAGCACCACCTCGCCCTCGATGAGGACGTAGAAGCAGGTGGCAGGCTCACCTTCGAGGTAGACCTGACCTCGATCGATCTCGGTGATATGGCCTGCCTGGCAGAGTGATTCGAGCTGATCGTCGGTGAGCTTCTCGAACAGGAACAGGGTGCGGAGCAAGTCTGGGCTGCATTCAGGAATGGACATCGAATCTCCCTATTGTTGAGCGAGATAGCGGTGGACGAACATCACGGCCATCGCGCCCTCTCCGACGGCCGACGCGACGCGCTTGGCCGATTCGGCGTGTACGTCCCCGGCGACAAATACTCCGGGGACACTGGTTTCGAGATGATGTGGTGCGCGATCAAGCGGCCACCCGTCCGGGGTGACACCTTCGGACGGAAGGTCCGGGCCGGCAAGAACGAAGCCATTCCCATCGCGGACCACCACGTCGCCGAGCCAGTCGGTGAGGGGAGCGGCTCCGATGAAGATGAACAACCACTGAGCATCGACAGCGTCTTCTTCTCCGGTGGCTCTGTTACGCAGCGTGATTCGTTCGAGGTGATCGTCACCCTCAGCGCCGACTACCTCCGTGCACGTGCGCACGGTGATCTTCGGATTCTTTTCGATCTGCTGAATCAGATAGTAGGACATCGAGGCTTCGAGCGAGTTGCCGCGAATGAGAATGGTGACGGACCTAGCTCCGCGGGAGAGATAGACCGCAGCTTGGCCGGCTGAATTGGCGCCGCCGACTATGTACACATCCTGCTCGCTGCACCGTGCAGCTTCGGTGACGGCCGATCCGTAGTAAACCCCTCGGCCGGTGTAGGTATCGAGCCCCGGCGCCGACAGTTGGCGATAGGAAACACCGGTCGCCAAGATGACCGAATGGGCGTCGACCGACGAACCGTCGTCGAAACGTACTGTGCGGGCAGAGCCGTTGATTTCCAAACCGGTGACGTCGCGAGCGGTGATGACCTCGGCGCCGAACTTGGTTGCCTGGCGTCTCGCCCGATCGGCCAACTGTGCGCCGGAAACTCCGTCGGGGAAGCCGAGGTAGTTCTCGATTCGTGAACTCTGGCCGGCCTGACCGCCGGTCGCTCGCCGTTCGATGAGGACCGTCCGAAGTCCCTCCGAAGCGCCGTACAGGGCAGCTCCCAGACCCGCAGGGCCGCCGCCGATGACAACGAGATCGTAAAAGTCTTCGGAGAGAGTAGTACTCAACCCGAGTTTGTCGGCAAGTTCGGCGTCAGTGGGCTCGACGAGGACATCCCCATTGGATGCGATGACGACGGGAAGCCGCAGTTCGTCGGTACCGGCGGCCGAGAGCAGTCGTTGGCCTTCCGGCTCGTCCGACATGTACCAGCGATAGGCAAGTTGGTTGCGTGCCAAGAATTCTCGGACGTCGGATGATCGCTCGGACCAACGATGGCCGATCACCTTTGTTTCCTCGGCGGGGTGATGACTCGAGCTTGCCCAGGCATCGAGCAGCGCATCGATGACGGGGTACAGCTTCTCCTCCGGCGGATCCCAAGGCTTGAGGAGGTAGTGGTCGAGGTCGACTACGTTGATGGCGTCGATCGCAGCATCAGTATCGGCGTAGGCGGTCAGTAGAACGCGCCGAGCTACGGGATACAGGTCCATTGCCTGTTCGAGGAACTCGATTCCACTCAAACCAGGCATGCGGTAATCGGCGACGATGACAGCGACTGCATCGCTGCGAAGTTTCATTTCACGCAAGGTCTCGAGAGCCTGGTCGCCGGACTCCGCACGAATGATTCGGTACTTCTCTCCGTACCGTTTGCGGAGGTCTCGAACGACGGCACGCGAAACACCAGGATCGTCGTCGACGCTGAGGATCGCTGGTTTGGCCGGGGCTTTCGGTGCGCTCACTCGGTGCCTTCCCGAAGTCGTAGTCAACCTCTCCAGTATGCGACTGCTGAGCTGAGCGTCAATCGCTGAAGATGCGCTCTGAGTGAACCGGCGAACCTGAACTGGGAATTTCAAGAGTGCGGGAACCGATCGAGCCTCCGGTGCATCCAATACAGTGGGTCCACATCAACAGGGGGTGTCATGCGGGGGTCGGTGGGGGTTGGGCGACTGCTCATGGCTGGGGTGTTGGTGTGGGCTGCGGCAGGATGCAGCTCAGTCGTGGAGGGGGCGGCTGAGCCTGCATCCGGCCAAGAGGGATTGTTCGATCCGTGCAAGGACATTCCGGACTCGGTGTTGGAAGAAGTGGGGCTTGATCCGGCTACCGAGGAAGTTGATATCGCGGGAGTTGAGCAGCCTGGATGGAGAATTTGCTCATGGACGGGAACGTGGTTCTTCGTGTCAGTTCTCTCCAACCGATACACCCAGATTGAAGTGACCCGAAACCCGGAATATGCGGAGTTTGTTGAAATGACTATTGGCGATCGCGCGGGTATCCGGTTCCAGCGAGGAAGCGATGCAGCAGCCGATGGGTGCTACGTGGCTTTTGCGGCAACGCAGGGTTCGGTGTGGGTAAATGTCGAAGCAAAGGCCGGGGTCACGCACCAAGAGTCGGCGTGTGAATTGGTTGCAGACGTCGCAGAACACCTCGACGGGAACCTCCCGCGGTGAGCACGGCGAGGGGGCTTGTGATTGTCGAGCCCGATGTTGCGAAACCGATTGTATGTGCTTGTAATTCGTTGCTCGACGAGCTGCGAGCGATGGTGCTCATGTGTGAGCGAATCGGAGACGTGAAGGGGATGGGAACACTCAAGTCTGGGCAGGACCTCGCCGCGAAGTTCTCCAAGAAGGCCGTCGGCGGTGAAGATTCGTTGGAGGAGTCGTTGACCAGCCACATTCAGGTGGTCACCGAGATGCGGGACTTCTTCCAGCAATGCGTCGACCGCTACGGCGAAGTCGAGGGCTCGAATGCCTCCGCACTGGCAAGCGTCGACACCCCTCGATAGACACAAAAAATCTCGCTGAGCCGATGGCATTCGACTCAGCGAGACTTGGGTAACGACTAGTTGGTGGGCAGGGCCTTCAACGACTTGACGGTGGCGTCGACCGCGCGAGCAGCCTCGGCGCCCTTCTTCACGAAATGCGTGCTGAAGTACTCGACGTGCTCGGCATGCTCGTGGAAGTGATGCGGCGTCAAGACCACCGAGAAAACTGGAACGTCGGTGTCGAGCTGCACGCGCATCAGACCGTCGATGACAGCCGTCGCCACGAAGTCATGCCGGTAGATACCGCCGTCGACGACCAGACCTGCGGCAACGATGGCCTGGTAGCGGCCGGTCTTGGCCAACCGCCGAGCATGCAGCGGGATCTCGAAAGCTCCCGGTACCTCGAAGAAATCAACCGTGTCCTTGGGGTAGCCGAGCTCGACGATCGCGTCGGTGAATCCGTCGCGTGCACGGTCGACGATGTTGCGATGCCACGTCGCCTGAATGAACGCGATGCGCTGTCCCTGGATCTCACTCATAACCATGAAACTAGCGCACTGGGAAGCATCGACGCGACCACCCGTCCTAGTCCTGCTGACGGGGGAAGGCGGTCGAACGACCCCAGCCGGCGTCATTGGTGAGGTGCTCGAGGAGAGGCTGAATTCGATACGGAAGGGGATTGGTCAGAGCGATGGTCGTGGTCGAATGCGTGACGCCTGGAAGTGACACGATCTGCTCGGCCAACTTCTGCAGGGCCGCGTGCGTCGAGGTGGCGACGCGAACGAGCAAATCCTCGCGACCGGTCGTCGCGTGAATTTCGATCACCTCGGGCAACTCGGTCAGACTCCGCGCGACTGCGCTGATCTTGCCCTGCTCGAGTTCCAGACCGACAAATGCCTGAATCGGGATACCGACCTCGGGGAGATTGAGATTCGGCCGAAACCCGGTGAGAAGTCCGTTGGATTCCATGCGCTTCATTCGCGACTGGACGGTGTTGCGGGCGACGCCCAACGAGTTGGCCAACTCGGCCACACTCATCCTCGAGTCCTTGCTGAGCAGTCCGAGCAACTGGACGTCGAGCTTGTCGATGCTGAGCACTTTGTGAACCTCTCCTCAGTGATTTGAGTCACTGGATGATCGAATTGACTAGTTCAAGAGATTTGCATTGACCAAATCGTAACTCAGGCAGAGCATTGGTTCCACGAATTGCTCAGCGGGATTCTCTTTGGGTTATTTGTCCCAATAGTACCCAATGAACACTTCGCCCCAATATTTCGACTGCGCCCCGTCTATCCTTCGGAAAGGTCTATCCCACAATGACTCTCACCGCCGAGCCCGTGAACTCCGTTGTTTCCCATGACGACACTGCGGGCGTGTTCGATCGCGCCGACTACCTGCGCGATTACCCCCACGAGCAGGTGAGCTTCTTCCAGGATCCCGCGAGCGGCCTCAAGGCCATCGTCGCCATCCACTCCACGACGCTCGGCCCCGCGCTCGGCGGAACGCGCTTCTACCCGTACTCCGACGAATCCGCCGCAGTCACAGACGTTTTGCGTCTCTCGCGCGGAATGACCTACAAGGCCGCGGTTGCCGGCGTGGATCTCGGCGGCGGCAAGGCCGTCATCATCGGCGACCCCGCAACGGCCAAGACCGACGAATTGCTCGGCGCCTACGCAAAATTCGTCCAGACCCTCGGCGGCCGCTACATCACCGCTGGTGACGTCGGAACCAACTCCAACGATCTCGACATCATCGGTCGTAACACCGACTTCGTCGTCGGCCGCAACGCTACGGTCGGCGGTTCCGGCGACAGCGCTCCGATGACGGCCCTCGGCGTATTCCAGTCGATGCGCGCCGCGGCGCAGTCGCATTGGGGCACTCCGTCGCTCGCAGGCAAGACTGTTGGTGTCGAAGGCACAGGCAAGGTCGGCTACGAGCTGATCAAGCTCCTCCTCGCAGACGGCGCGACCGTTCTCGCGACCGACGTCAACGCCGCAGCGCTCGACCGCGTCAAGGCTGACTTCCCGCAGGTGAGCATCGTCGACAGCATCATCGACGCCGATCTCGACGTTTACGCACCCTGCGCGATGGGCGCAACCCTCACCGACACGACCGCACGCTCGATCAAGGCCGAGGTTGTCTGCGGCGCTGCCAACAACCAGCTCACCGTGCCCGAGGTCGAGAACATTCTCCGCGACCGCGGCATCACCTGGACCCCCGATTACGTCGCCAACGGCGGCGGCCTCATCCAGGTTGCCGGCGAGCTGAAGGGCAACTCGGCCGAAGAAGTCAAGCTCAAGGTCGAGAAGATCTTCGACACGGTCACCGAGATCTTCGCGAAGTCGAAGAACGACGGAATCCTCGCCGGCGAGGCTGCTGACGCGGTCGCCGAGGCTCGGATCGCCGAGGCAGCTCGCGTAGCCAAGGGCTGACATCCCTCTCGCAGTCATGTAGCGCGGCCGGTCCCGACTAGTGTGGACACCAGACGAGCAGATTTTGCAGATCTGGACCACATCAGCCGGTAGACCGGCCGCTATGCGTCGGACGCCGGAAGGGCTTACATGACTGAACAATTCGCAGTGTGGACCGAGAACGACGTCGAGCAATCGGCCCGTTGGGGTTCGACGAGCAACGCCCCGGTGCCCAAGCGCATCGTTGTCGCCGACGACACGATGAAGGCCGACGACGCCTATCGCTTGGCATGCGAAGGCACGGCGTTGTTGTGGCGCGGAGATTTTCAGAACGCTCGCCAACTGTCGAAGGCCGTCGCGTCGCGCATCGACCGCAAGCCGCGCCGAGCGTCCGACGACCCAGCCAAAGCCTTCCATCTCCACCGGCAGACCCAAGGACGCCGCGCGCAGATCCTCGGCATGCTGCTCATTCCCTTGGATGCAGATCTGTCGATTCCACTCCGGCGAGCCCCGGACGCGCAAGTCGCGTTGACCGAAGCTTTCGGGATTACCGGTGAGCCTTCGGTTCGCTCGTTGCGTGACATCCTCGGCGCGATCGGCGCTCACGAGTGGCACCGCAAAGGTGTTTTCATCGAGGCTCTCGACGCACGAGTGCATCCCGCCTTCGGAGTGTTCTCACCCGTCCGCGGGGAGTATGTCGATCTTGTCGCGTCTGCGCCACTGCCGTCGACGGAATCGGCTTTCGACATCGGCACCGGCACCGGCGTTCTTGCTGCCGTCCTGGCGCGGCGTGGAGTTCAGACGGTGACGGCCACCGACCAGGACCCCCGGGCACTGCAATGCGCTCGTAGCAACCTCTCGCGGCTTGGCTACGGCGATCAGGTGACCGTGGTGGAAGCAGACCTCTTTCCCGAAGGCACCGCTCCGTTGGTGGTCTGCAATCCTCCCTGGATTCCGGCCAAGGCCACCTCGCCCATCGAATACGCCGTCTACGACCCCGCTGGAGCGATGCTGAAGGGCTTCCTGACTGGTGTCGCAGCGCATCTGGACGACGGGGGAGAAGCGTGGCTGATCCTCTCGGACATTGCCGAACACCTCGGTCTCCGAACGCGATCCGAACTACACGACCTGATTGCGGCCGGTGGACTCACTGTTGTCGATCGCATGGACGTCAAACCGACGCACGCAAAGGTCAGTGACCGAACCGATGCGCTTCACGCCGCCCGGACACGAGAGACGACCTCGCTCTGGCGGCTTCGCCGTCGCTGAATTCATTCTCAGTCAACGGTATTTTCCTGCCATGAAATGGTAATGAACGAGTAACAAATCGGGTCTAGCTTTCTTCGCAGTCGCACATCGTCACGCACTCCGGAGGAATCTCGATGGAATACACTCTTGCCCGCAACGCAGCCGAAGACCTGACGAAAGGTCTTGGCCGACGCGGATTCATGAGGGCAGTCGCTGCCCTCGGTGCGGGCGTAGGAGTTGCCGGTGTGGCTTCGGGATGCGCGCACTCGAACGCGTCACCGGCTGGATCGTCCTCCTCTGCACTACCGTTCGCCGATGGCATTCCGATTCTGCAACCGGGCAGCGGAAACGTCAGTGGCGATCACTATCTGAGTTCGGATCCGTCGGACGTCATGTGGGGTTATGTGCCCAACATCCACACCCGCGAGGTGATGCGGATGAAGTCGGGCCAGACCGTCACGATCGACGCCCTCTCGCACGAGGGAATTCTCGAGGATCAAGGGCGCAATCCTCTCGAATACTTCGGTAGCAAAGGCGTTTCCGAGAAGGACGTGCTCGAGGATGCGATTGCCGTTGCGGCCGAATACAACCGAACCGAACGAAACTTCGACAAGGACGGACCGCATGTCGTCACCGGCCCGGTCTTCGTCGAAGGCGCTCAGCCTGGAGACGTACTCAAGATCGAGACTCTCGAAGCCATTCCCCGCGTGCCGTACGGCGTTGTGTCGAGCAGACACGGCAAGGGCGCTCTCGCCGTCACAGCAGACGGAACCGCTCCAGCGGGAATCACTCTGGACGAAGTCATGCCGCCGGTCGCCACAGACGGGCGCGCAACAAAGGACCCGTTGAAGTACGGCGGTGTTTCCACTTTCACGGCGATCGAAGACGGCAAGGGCGTGATGCCTTTCGGACAGTCGAAGGTGCGGTTTCCCCTGCGGCCCTTCATGGGAATGATGGGAGTTGCCTATTCTGCGGATGCAGACCCGACATCCCCGTCGTCGAACTCCATTCCTCCGACCCTGGGCGGCGGAAACATCGACATCAGGCATCTCGGTGTCGGATCAACCTTCTATTTGCCGGTATTCGCTGAAGGCGCCCTCTTCTACGTCGGTGACCCCCACATGGCCATGGGTGACGGTGAGGCGGCGCTGACGGCGATGGAAGGATCGCTGCGCGGCACGTTCCGACTCAGCGTGTGCAAGAAGGATTCCGGTGACGCTCCATCGGTGGCTTTCGGATACCCGTTCGCCGAGACCGAGGAGGCGTGGATTCCGATCGGCCTGTCCGACCCCAACGGTTCGGTCGATGGGCAGAACAGTGACCTCAACGGTGCCATGCGACGTGCGGTGGTCAACGCACTCGACTTCCTCGAGCATGATCGCGGTATGGATCGAGCGACGGCCTACGCGTATCTTTCTGCCGCAGCCGATTTCACGGTCTCGCAGGTAGTCGATCGAACCGTGGGCGTCCACGGACAGATCTTCAAATCCCACTTCGAATAGCGGGAAAGCCGATCCGTGTTATCAGGACGGATCGTCGAAGAGGCTCTGTTGCAAGGGATCGGCAAACAAGCCCATCTGCTCAGGTTGCGGCTTTGTCGGCGTCTCGGTTCGAGAATTGGGCAGGACCACCAGTCGCAAAGCCCCGCGCAGACGGTCGACCATGAGTTCCCACCCGCCGATCTGATCCTCGTATCCCGCAGCCTCTTCGGCGTCTCCGCGACTGTGGGCGTCCACAGCCTGACTACGCAGCTGAATCTGCCATTCGTTGCTGATGTGGAGGAGCTGAAGAATCAGATCGCGATCACGACCACAGACATCGGCTACCGCGTCGAGATCCTCGGCCACGTCCAGATCGAGGTGCAGCAGGGTCTCGAGTTCGGGAGGCAGGTCCTCGGCCGTCAGATCGGGCTGCAGTGAGGAGGAGTCACCGCTCTTGTTCGCGAAGAAGAGGTCTCCGCCGACGCGTGCGGCGAACTCGTCGTCCACGGTACGCAGGAACGACGTCAGGGCGGCGCACGTATCGGTGAGTTGCTTGGGAACGAATGGCGAACCCGCCACCTCGAGGAACACCGACAGACGGTCGTCGATCAAGACGAACTTGATGCGCGACCACTTGCGGTTGAGATCGGCGATGACCTCGGCTGCACGGGTGCGGTTGCTGATGTCCTGAACGAGCGGCGAGAACAACTGCACGTCCATGGACTCGGAAAGTGGACCGACGAACATGACAGTCGAACCGACACGAATGGGTATGTCGCCGTCGCTGTCTCGCTCGGGAAGAGTGCCGAGCATGGGAAGCAAAGCGAGAGTGACCAACTCCTTGAGATGGTCGATGTCGTTGGGCATGTAGGCCGCGGTGGGGTCGAGGGTCGGAAGTTCTGTCGACTCGACGACCGACGGATCGAAATCCGGAGTCTGCTCGTTGCCGGTGAGATCGCTGGATAGAAAAGCCGGGTGGTGCACACCGAACACATCACGGAATGCAGCGACAGTCATCGCTGCGAGCTGATCGGCCCAGTTCTGCGCCTTGTCGACGCAGAAGGCGGGGGAGTTGTTCGGATCCTCCAGATTCTCGGAAGGCGGATTCCAGCCGAGTGCGATCAACTTTTGTTCGTCGGCATCTTCGAGTCGATAGCGCGGATGAAGGAAGTCGTTGGAAGGAACCTCGCAGCGGACTGTGTTCTCGTCCCACACGAGGAACTGAACGCATGGCGCTGCGCCGTCAGCTGGATCGAAGTCGCCGGTGGACGATTCCACGGCAAGCACGTCGCCGTCGACCATGATGGAAATGTGATCGCCGAGGCGACGTTGAAATTCTGCCCACGCCCGGTCGACACTGACATCGAGATCGAAGCCCATTGCGCTCATCAGCCACCTCCTTCCGCAAAAGCTCAGACCTATACGGTATCGCGAGGCTCCGACAATGCTGCTGTCCTTTTCCGGTCGACCGGATTGCAGCGGACCACGAACCGTGACGGCGAGGAAGGTAGTCGCAGGTAGATCGGTTATTCGAGAGCGGCGACTGAAGTGTGCCTGTAACCGCCGTCACGCCAGGCGGTGTGCGGGCGAAAGAGCGAGGGTTATCCGGCGAGAACGGGCGAGACCTCGACGACGGGCGGCGTGGACCCGGTCGTGACAACGGGGGTGGTGCTGGTCTTGGTGGTTGTGGCCGTCGCGGTCGGTGACGAGGTCGCGGTAGCCGACGCAGTTGTGGTGGATGAGACGGGTGTTGTCGTACTGGTGGCCGTCGTAGTCGAGGTGGCGGAGCTCGTGCTTGTCGCGGTCACCACAAGCGGCTGATTGCGAGGAGCGGTCGTCTCGTCGGCGATTCGCCAGGTCGGCGTCGGCGGGATGACAACCGTGGGGACTGCAACCGAGCTGTAGAACGCGGCCGGTTCGATCCCGGCGACGGACTCCACGGAAACCGACGAGACCAGAGTGGGAGGCTTCACCACAGGGCCGCCGGCACCGAATGCGCCGGCTGCTCCGCCGAAAACGAGGCCTGATGTCAGAGAAAGAGCGGCCACTGCGACAGCGCCGATCATGACTGTTCTGTCTTTCATGCACACCTGTCCTTCGGGAGCAGTACGGAAGTACTGTAGGCGAAAAGATGCCGCAATGGAGTATCAGGGCCTGCTGGGCGGGACGCGAATCTGTGTGGCGTAGAACACAAAAGGCCCTGGGTGTCGACGCGGACGTCGGCACCCAGGGCCAGTTCAAGCAGTGAATCAGGCGGGGATCGTCAGTACCTGACCGGCGTTGATGAGATCCGGGTTCGGGATGCCGTTTGCATCCGCGATGCGCTGGTACTGGTTGCCGTCACCGTAGAAACGCTCTGCGATCGCCCACAGGGTGTCGCCGCTTTCGACGGTGTAGCTCTGCGCTGCCGGAGCGGCGGGGGCAGGCTCGGGCTCGGGTGCCGGAGCGGGCTCCGGGGCAGCCTCGGCGGCCGGCGCTGCGATTGCAGTGTCCGAAGACCACAGAGCATTTCCGCCGGCGGACAGAACGACGTTGCGATCGTCCTGAACCGAGAGGGAGGCACCGTCGTTGCCTGCGGTCTGCGATGCCCACACGGCGTCGGAGTCCTTGTAGATGACGAAGTTTCCGTCAGCCTGCACCTCGGCGCGGTTGGCGCCGGATCCGTTGGTGCCCGCGGCCCAAACAGCCTGTCCGCCCTCGGACAGAACCAGGTTGCCGTCGTCCTGCAAGGTGAGGGTGTATGCGCCGTTGTCGGACTTGAGTTCCTGGCCGACTCCGAGGCTCTGACCTGACTGCAGTGTGCTCACGCTGTCCCTTTCCAAATCTGTTGCGATGACTGTGCCTCCACGATTCCGCTTTACCGTCCAGTTACCTTCTGGCCGTTGGTCTCGTAGGCGACCGAGTGTACGTTACCGAAGAGTACAGAGAATTGTGCAGCGTTGACGGATTGCGTGTCGAGCGTTCGGATCTTGCTGATATTAAGGCGTTTTGGGCGAACGCGCCGCGACATCCTACGCGAAGTTGCACCGTTGCGATGCACTTTCTCTTGAACGGCAGGTGAAATCGGCGCGCTCTCAGCGCATTGTCAGTAACCGCTAGGGGTGTAGCGACTTGCGCGTCTCGTCGTGGAGAACGGCAAGCAGTTCACGCTCGACGTCGGCGAACTCGGGCGAGGTGATCATGTCCAGTTCGCGTGGCCTCGGCAAGGGAACGTCGACGACGCACCTGACCGTTGCCGGCCTCGCCGACAGAACGACCACGCGATCGGACAGATAGATCGCTTCACGAATATCGTGGGTGATCATCAGCACGGTCCACCGGTACTGCTGCCACACGTCTTGCAGCCAGGCCTGCATCTCGGTGCGGGTCAACGAGTCCAGTGCGCCGAACGGCTCGTCGAGCAGCAGGACAGGTTTGCCCTGAACAACGGTGCGCAGCATCGCCGCTCGCTGGCGCATGCCGCCGGACAGCTGTGACGGCCGGGCGTCCTCGAATCCGGACAGTCCGAACGCCGGGAACAACTCGCGAGCGCGCTCGCGTGCTTCCTTCTTGCCGACTCCCTGCACTTCCAAACCGAGGGCCGTGTTGTCCAGTACCGAGCGCCAAGGGAACAGAAGATCCTTCTGCGGCATGTACGCGGTGTGCACCTCGGCGGCTGCTTCGGATTCCGTTGCGCGCGTGCCCACACGGACCGAACCCGCGGTCGGGGATTCGAGCCCGGCCAGGACGTTGAAGATCGTGCTCTTGCCGCAGCCGCTCGGCCCGATCACCGACACGAATTCGCCCGCGTCGGCGCCAAAGGACACCGAATCGAGCACGAGACGCGATTCTCCGGCCGTGTCGAACCTCTTGGTCAGGTCCTGGATTTCGACCATTGCATCCTCGACCATCGGGTCAGTCATGTCCGCGACCTTTCGTTCATCGCCCATGGTGCAACGATGCGCTCGATGGCGAACGTCAGCAAGTACAGCGTGACACTGATCAACGCGGTCACCAGTACGGCCGCCAACACCAGGTCGGTGCGGAAGGAGTTCTTCTGGGTGCTCATGTAGATACCCAAACCGGAAGTAGCGCCGACGTATTCGGAGAACACCGCACCCACGACCGCATACGTGATGCCGATGCGCAGGGCAGTGAAGAATCGCGGAATTGCCGAAGGAAGGCGAACGTATCGGAACTCCTGCCAGCGAGTGCTGCCCATACTGCGCAGGAGAGCGCCCGCTTCCCGATCGGCCGCGGCAAATCCCTCGATGAGTCCGATGGTCATGGGGAAGAACGTCGCAAGGGCGATCACCAACACCTTCGGCAACAGCCCGAAGCCGAACCAGATGATCATCAGCGGCGCGATGGCGATGATCGGCAGCGTCTGCGAGACGACAAAAAGTGGTACCAGCGCGCGTGACAACCACGGCGAAAAGTCCACGACCACAGCAAGAATCCAGGCCAATACCAATGAAACAGTGAAGCCGACCAACGTGACCTGCAATGTCGACCAGGCGTGGCCGGAGATGATCTCGCGGTTGTCCCACCCCTGGGACAGAACGCGCCCCGGAGACGGAAGTACTTGCGGCCGAATCCCACTGATCTCGACGTAGATCTGCCACGCCGCCACGAGGAGCACCACCACGGCGAGCGCGGGAAGCGCCCGCCGCATGGTCGAGACCAACCGTCCGCTCACGTCAGGACGCGTCGAGATACTCATTGGTGAAGTACTCCGACCAGTCCGGCTTCTGGGTCAACGGCTTCCCGTCGGGTCCGGCGAGCAATCCGTTCTCGAAGAGGAATCCCGAGTAGCCCGACCAGGTTTCGAGATTCTGGGCGCCCACAACACCGTTGGCGTCTTTCATGTAGTCGGCGGCGAGCATCCGCTGACTCTCACGCACGAGGTCTTCGTCGGTGAATGCTCCGGGGTTCGCGTCGATGAGATCCTGCGCGGCCTGGTCCGGGTTGTCGGCAGCAGTCTGATATCCGCGTTGAACGGCTTTGACGAACTTGCGTGCCTCGTCGGGATGGTCCTTCAACCACTGCTGGTTGCCGTTGATCACGATCGAATATGCATCGGGGAAGCCGTAATCGGTGTACTGGAAGTACCGCATCGGAGTTCCGTTTCGCTCCGCTTCGAGGCCTTCCCAAGCAAAGTAGGAGACGGTGAAGTCTGCCTGGCCCGAGTACACGGCTTCGTACGCGGAAGTTCCGAGCGTGACCGTCGTGAAGTTCCCGGTCCCGCCGTCGTTGCGGATGATCTGCTGCAGCGTTTCGACTTCGCCGGGATCGCCGAACCCGGCGTACGTCTTCCCGTCGAGATCACGTGGGCGCGTGATGTCCGCACGATCCGCCTTCACGCCGATGCCGGTGGCGCGGTGCTGAAGTGGCGCGATGACGGACGTCGTGGCGGCGCCGGCTGCACGGGCGAACGTGGCCTGACTCTGTGTGCTGATGCCGAACTCGGCATTGCCGGCATCGACCAGGGTGTCGGGCGAGGTGTTGTTGTACGGCAGGATCGAGACGTCCAGGCCGGCGTCCTCGAAGTAGCCCTCTTGGAGTGCTACGTACAAACCGGTGTGGTTCGTGTTCGGTGTCCAGTCGAGTGCGAACCGAATGGTCCCGTCGGAAGAGCCGGTGTCAGAGGCGCATCCGGTCAGAACTGTGAACGCGGCTGCGATCGCGGCAGACGTGGCAAGCGTGCGGCGCAGCGCCGCAAACGACATCACGACGCCGGCCAAGGCTGCTGGTGGAGTGCGGAATCCCAGAACATCAGCTCATAGCGGCTGGCGATGCGGAATGCTTCACTCATCGCCTCACGCTCTGTCTCGGTGGCAGCTTCGGCCGCAGCATCGACCAGTACGCGGGCCTGCGCCACCGACTCGTGGAATTCGGGTGCGTCGTAGGTCGTGACCCACTGTGCGTACGGATGCGACGGATCGGCGTCGAGTACCTCGCGCGCTGAAGCGGCAAGATCGCGGCCGACCTCGGCGTAGATCCAGAAGCAGGGGAGTACTGCCGCTGCGGAGACCGGGTAAGGCGCAGTTGCTGCAGTCGCCGTCAGATACGAGACGTATCCCAGGCAGGCCTGCGAATGCTCGAGCCTTCCCGATCCCGCTGGAAGAATTCCACCGGTGAGAAGTCCGTCGTGAAGCGCAGATTCCACTGTCGCTGCCGTGGACGCGGAATTCGACCAGAAGCCCGCGGACTGCGGATCCGGGGCATGGGCCGCGACCAGGGACAACGCTTTCGAATACCCCTCGAGATAAAGCTTGTCCTGCTCGATGTACGTGCGGAACGCGTCGAGAGGCAATGTTCCGTCGCCGAGGCGGCGGAGGAACTCCAGTGAGTCGATCGACTCGCGGAGGGCCTTCGTCTCGGCCCAGAGTCGATCTGTGAACCGATCCGTCGACGGCGCTGTGGCCACCGAGTTTTCGGCAGAATTGTATGCAGGCTGCGTAGTAGCCATGACATCCCTTCGTCAGCATTACCTGATCAGGTTCCCGGGTGTGTTCTCAGCCCCGCCCATGCGGAGCACCCCGTGTCAGAACTAGGCGACCTTAACACCGAGGGGTTGCGTACTCGGCGCACACCCGTCCGAGATTGGTAGGTTTGGTCTTGATTGCCACACGCGCGGGTCGGGAGGGGATTCAGACATGGAGACCGACGTTCGACCAAATCTCGGCGAGGACGGAACTCTGGTGATCCGGGCGCGAGGCGGAGAAGCCCGCGGGTATCCGGATGGCGGTGTATTCGCGTGGAAGGGCATGCCCTACGCAGCGGCGCCGGTGGGTGAGCGGAGGTTCCGAGCGCCACAACCCGCACAGCCGTGGGACGGGGTGCGCGACTGTCGTGAGTTCGGGCCGATCGCGCCGCAAGGCCAGAGTCCGGCGGTTCCGATCGATCGGGCCTTCAAAATCGACGAGGACTGCCTGTCGATCAACGTCTGGGCCCCGCGACCCGACGGCACGCCGCGACCGGTGATGGTGTGGATTCACGGCGGCGCCTACTGCCTCGGATCCGCCGCCCAAACGATCTACGACGGCCGTCATCTGGCTGAAACCGGCGACGTCGTTCTCGTCTCCTTCAACTATCGCGTCGGCGCACTCGGATTCCTGGACCTGTCTGCATTCTCCACCGCGGATACTGTTTTCGAATCGAACTGTGGTCTGCGAGACCAGATTGCGGCACTCGAATGGGTTCGAGACAACATCGACGCCTTCGGTGGTGACCCGAGTGCGGTGACCGTGTTCGGGGAGTCCTCCGGCGCAGGATCCATCACGACGCTCATGACCTGTCCGAGCGCCGAAGGTCTGTTCCATCGTGCGATTGCCCAGAGTCCGCCCGCGACCTCCGTCTACGGGGCCGAGCGCGCCAAGACCGTGGCGGAGCGGTTTCTCGAACTGCTCTCGATCGACCCCGAAGACGCAGGCGATCTGCTGACCACGGATCTGGAACTGCTCGTCAAGGCAAGCGATGATTTGGTCAACGAAATTCCGACCCGGATTCCGGGAACTTTGGCGATGGCACCCGTTGTCGATCGCGATCTGGTGCCGCACTACCCGGTTGCGGCTTTCCAGAAGGGTTACGCGCACCGAATCCCACTGATCATCGGTTCCAACAAGGACGAGGCGTCGATCTTCAAGTTCATGAAGTCTCCGCTGATGCCGGTGAGTGCGCAGTCCGTCGAGGCAATGCTCCAATTACTGGCCGACGATCACCCCGACATCTCCGCGACCAAACTTGCCGAGATCATGTCGGCTTACCCTGACCATGCGAAACCGAGTGGCGCGCTGGCACTGTCACGGGACGCTGCGTTTCGCATGCCGACCCTCTGGATCGCAGACGCGCACTGCAGGCATTCCCCTACATGGGTCTACCGCTTCGATCACGCGACGCCGATGCTCAAGGCGGCGCGGATCGGCGCGGGCCACGCGACCGAATTACCTTATGTATTCGGCAATTTCGGAACCCTGAACGTCGACCCCACGTTCTGGCTCGGCGGTCGGAAGGCCGCGATGGAGGTGGCCGGCCGTATCCAACGGCGATGGTTGGCCTTCGCCAGGCATGCAGTGCCGGCGGCCCTCGACGGCTCGAAGCACTGGGCGCCGTACGAGGAAGAGAAGCGGTCGACGCTGTTGATCGACTCCGCCGACACCCTCGTCAGCGACCCCGATCACGGATTGCGCGTCGCCTGGGGCAACGACGTGATGGGGTTCAACTGACGTCGGTCGAGTGCCGCGGACGATCCAGTTCGCGAAGCACCGGCAGAGAGGCACAGACTGCGGCGATCAGGATGATCGGAATCGACAGGGCCACAAAGGTCGACGCGATTCCGAGTTGATCGAGCAGCGGGCCGACCGCGAGGTAGCCGAGCGGGCCTGCGGCGTAGGCCGTCGACGTCATGACACCGACGACGCGTCCACGCATGTGCTCCGGGCTGTGCGTCTGCATGGCGTAGTTGGCGATCGGGCCGACTGGTCCGTAGACGAGGCCCTGCAGTCCGGCAAGTACGAGGATCACCCACAGTGGAGGTAGGAGCGCCATGGCCAGCATCGCTATGCCGAGAACGGCGACGGCAAAAATCATGATCAGCCGCCGGGACATGATCGGCGCCAGTGGGGCGTAGGCGAGAGAGCCGATGATGCCGCCGATCGCCAAGGCCATCAACACCGATCCGAGTTGGGCCGGTTGATCCAACTCTGTGAAGTACACCGGGAACACGACACTCTCCACAGGCATGTAGAGCGCGACGACTGCCATGTCGATCAGCGCCAGGGTGCGCAGCAGTTTGTTGTTCCAGACGAACCGAAGACCGTCGAGTGTGCCGTGCCAGATCGATTTCGGACGGTGTTCGTGTTCGGGCACTCCGGCGCCGGGAAGCCGGATGAAGGCGACCACGACTATCGAGAACACAAAACCTGCCGCCGTGACCCAGAGCGTGTTCACCGCTCCGATCGTTGCGATGAGGACACCGCCGATGCCAGGGCCGATCAGATACGCGACGTTGAAGTTGGCCTCGTACACACTGTTGGTTCGATCGAGCTTCCACTTGGCGGTCCGAGTCGCTGCAGGCAGCATGGACTCCCTCGCCGCCATTCCGGCGGGGTCGAACACGGCGCCGAGTGCGGCCAACGCCGCGATCACCGGGATCGTCAAGCCCGCGGTGGCCGCGATGATCGGAATCGCTGCAACGGACATCGCGGAGAGAGCGTCGGAAATCATCGACGTTCGACGGCGTCCGAACTTGTCGACGAATGTCCCCGAAAACAGGCTCGACACGAGTAGCGGAATGGCTGCTGCGCCGGCAACTATCGCCGCGTCGGTAGCCTTACCGGTTCGTTCGAGAACCAGCCAGGGGAGCACGACGATGGCGATACCGTTGCCGATCGCCGAGAACAGCGTCGCGAGATTGACCAGTACGAGAGGGAGATAGCTGGGGATAGCTACGTCCGGGGACGCAGGTGGACGCCGATCTGCTGAGGCGACCACGTTCTTTCCTTCCCCGAGATGGTGCCGCCCAGGATTTCGACGACGGCACCATCGACGCTAGCAGCGGGGTCTGCAGGTTCGCGACTGGTTTTTCGCCGGCCGTTCTCGTTCGGTTATGCCTGGTAGACGGGGTTCTCCGCAACAAACTTCTCGACGTACGAGCACGTCGGAAGGATCTTCAATCCCTCGTTCCGGGTCTGATCGAGCGCTTCACGCACCACGATGGCGGCAAGCCCGCGCCCACGAAACTGCGGACAGGTCACCGTGTGGTGGAAATCACGGACGCCGGAATGGTCCGAGTACTCGGCGAAACCGGCGAGTTCGCCGTCGACTCGGATCTCGAAACGCGTTTCCGCGGGATTGTGCGCCACTGTCTCGGTCATCTTCGGGCTCCGTTTCGAAAGGGCGGCCGGTTGCGCCGCGCCGCGTCTACGTTCTCTGGAGCACGCTACCTGGCAGGCCGTCCGCAATATCGGTTGCCGACGTGGGATCCGTTACTTAGCGCAACTACAACTGGACGACCGTTCAAGGGACCTTCGTCGCCATGGAGAACGAACAAAACTGGTCTGTACGTGCCGATTTGCCCGTACTTTTGTGCCCACAACGGGTGATACATATGCATCACGATCGTAACTATCCCAATATGTGGGACCGGTCACAAAGTTTTTTGTCGTCTGTTCGGATGGATTAAGTGGAGGGCCTGAAACGGGCAAATTGCAGGTCAGCGGCGCGCTGGTTGCGTGTCGATGATGGGTGCGAGTGGCCGGAAACCCCAGGGGTATTGCGTTGGTCATCAGATCGTTTCTCGGACGTGATCCCAAAGACCCGCTCGGGGGGTTAGCGTTTGAATCGTCGGGGATAGAAGAAGCGTTACAACTTCGCCAAAAAAACTTTGGCGTCGCTGCTCAACGGTTCGATTTCGAGTCTTCGTCGGACAACTTCGAGGAAGGAACGCACATGATTTTCGGGCAGCGTGAGTCGAACAGTTACTTTGCCGCAATTTTTTCGTACGACTTCCTTGACGAAGGTCTGGGATACGAGACCATCGCACGGATTCACCGAGGCGAGATCTGCGAATGGATTCGTGATCTCGAGGCTTCCGGGTTGTTCTCGGCTGCGGAAGTCCATGCCGCTGAACTGGCATGGCGCGAAAATCCACGCCTGCTCCTCGACGCCCTTCTCGAGGACGCTGACGAGGTCTCTGTCAAGCGTTGGGAGATCGCGTGGACGAGGCTCGAGCGTCAGTCGCCGGCAGCCGGAACCGCGGTGGCAGAGCACGGCTGATCCGGTCGGGCCGAGTCGACTGCTCAGTCTGCGTCAAGATCAACCGTCTGCGTTACATCAAGGGTCGACGAGTATCACCTCGTAATCGGTGAGCACGGTGAATTGCACGCCCGCCGTGGTCAGGGCCGCAACCGTCCGCGCAGTCACCTGTGGATCTTCGAGTAGCGAATCGCCGCCGTGCGGCACTATCGCGAAGTCGATCAGCGCGAGCCCCGACCAGATCGGGTCGATACCGCACGTTGGCATGACTTCAGCGGGGTCGTCCGACGCGTCCAGCCCGATCAGAGTCGGAGTCGCCAGGCACGCTCCGGCGCTGTATCCCGCATAGGCCACGACGCCTGAACGAACCAGCATCTCGATGACCCGGTCAGCGCCACTTCGAGCTAGCTGAGCTCGCAGGACGAACGTGTTTCCGCCGCGAACCCACAGGCAGTCGAAATCGCGGAGCCGGAGTTCCAGTGCTTCCGGTGCACCCAGGAAGTCTCGGACATCCACTTCCTCTGCGGTGAAGCCGGCTGCCCGTAGTGGAGTCAGTTCGCTGGTGACTGCTGAACTGCGGGCATTGACGGGCCACGAATCTGCAGCCGCGGCGATGACTGCGATGCGAGCGCCGCGGCCTACGAGATCGACAAAGGCCTCGCGGTGGTCGCCGAATCGGTAGGACGAGAGAAACAGTTTCACTTCTCAGTACCTTCGCGACCTACCCACCCAGCCCTCAAATCGTGAACGCCAGATTGTCGACGACGCGTGTGCCCACCGTGGTGTCACCGCGAAGCGAGATGTCGGTTCGGTGATCCGACGCGTGGACGCGGCCACCGGCAATTCGGGTGAAGAGCGGTGAGCTCATCGAGATGGTCGTGGTCGCCGGACCGTCCAGCTCCGGGACGAGTGTTGCTCGCGCGTCGACCGAGACGTGAAGTGAACGGGCAAGTGGCCCTTCGAGTTCGAAAGTGATCCGTGCTCCCTCTGGCGCCTTTCCTCGTTTTCCGACGACGAATCCGAGCGCGCTGGTGATTTCGCCGAATGCAGTCTCCGCGCGCAATCCGCCTTCCTCACCCGGAATGCCAGCTGCATCTCTGATGTCGAGTTCGTGCATCCAACAGTCGAAGGTCCGAATACGCATGAACCGGCCATAGGGCGCAAGACCGACCGGTGTTTGTGTCTCGGCGTCCCAGTCCGCGCTGGTCATCGAGCGCAGCGCTTCGGTTCGTTCGGCGGTGATCTCGCGATATCGGGTCAGCAGGTCCGAGTGCGGTGTCCGCCGCAGGCCTTCGACCCAGCGCTCGTTGAACGCCGCAATCTCGTTGTGGACGTGGGGCAATGCGTGCACGTCCAGATTGATCGACGGCGGATTGATGCCCGAGAGCAGTGATTCCGTACCGATCAGATGGGACACGATGTCGTGAACCGTCCACCCCGGAAGGTTCGACGGTGCCAACCACTGATCGCCGTCGAGTTCGGCCAGCAGTGCGTCGATGACTCTCCATTCCTCGGTCAATGCGTCGACTACTGAGTCCTGGGGCCAACCACTCATGTGGACATCTCCTGTTTCGGACGGTGCGGTTCTCCTCACTGTATGTCCCGGCGGATAAGTGAGCGGGCATTCCCATGCTTCGAGTCGGTGTCACCAAACCTCCGAGGGTGGCAGAGTTCCTGTGGTAGACCAGGATTGTCGACGCCGAAGCAGGCTCACGCGGCGTTGTCGTCACCGACAGAGGAGTCTTCGTGTTTCCAGGAAATTTTGTCCACTCCACGCCGGACAAGCCCGCCGTCATTCGCCCTGCGACGGGTGAGTCCATCACCTATCGGGAACTCGACGAACGGTCGACGCAGTTGGCGCGATACTTCCGAAGTGTCGGTGCCAAGCCTGGGGACCACGTCGCTCTCATCTCGAACAACGATCTCCGGGCGTTCGAGGTGTACTGGGCAGCGTTGAGATCCGGCCTCTACATCACCGCGGTGAACTGGCATCTCACGGCTGCGGAGGCTGCCTACATCGTCGACGACTGCGAGGCGACAATTCTGGTGGCGTCGGGGCAGGCGTCCGCAGCAGTTCCGTTGGACGAGAAGCTGATTCCACGCGTGCGTCACCGATTGGTGTACGGCGGCGCCCTCGAGGGTTTCGACGACTACGAAGACGCGGTCGATGTGCAGTCCACTGCTCCACTCGACTCGCAGCCGCGTGGGGCTGACATGCTGTATTCGTCGGGAACCACCGGCAGGCCGAAGGGGATCAAAGGAGATCTCCCGGAGGGTGAGGTGAACACCACCATGGATCCGTACACCGCGGTGTTCGCACCGATGTACGGGTTCGATTCCGACACAGTCTATTTGTGCCCGGCTCCGGTCTATCACGCGGCGCCCCTGCGTTTTTGCGGCGTGATCAATTCGGTCGGCGGAACCGTGATCTTGATGGATGCATTCGAAGCCGAAACCGCGCTGGAGTTGATCGGTAAATACGCTGTGACGCACAGTCAGTGGGTACCGACGATGTTCGTTCGAATGTTGAAACTTCCGAAGGAGACCCGTGATCGTTACGACGTCTCGACGGTGAAGGTCGCCATTCACGCTGCTGCTCCCTGCCCGCCCGAAGTGAAGACGGCAATGATCGACTGGTGGGGGCCGGTGATCTACGAGTACTACGCCTCGACCGAGGGTTCGGGCGCTACCTTCATCAACAGTGAGCAGGCCTTGTCGCATCCGGGTTCCGTCGGGCGTGACGGAGTGATGGGGATCGTGCACATCTGTGACGACGCCGGGCGCGATCTTCCGGTCGGCGAGATCGGTACCGTGTTCTGGGAGCGGGAGACTTTGCCGTTCCGGTACCACAATGATCCCGAGAAAACGGCTGCCGCGCAGCATCCGGATCATCCGACGTGGACGACGAGTGGAGATATCGGCTATATCGACTCCGAGCGTTTCCTTTATCTGACCGACCGCGCCGCGTTCACGATTATCTCCGGTGGTGTGAATATCTACCCACAGGAGTCCGAGAACATCCTTACTTTGCACCCGAAGGTGTTCGACGTGGCGGTCATCGGTGTTCCCGACGAAGAAATGGGTGAGCAGGTCAAGGCGGTTGTCCAACTAGCGGAGGGAATCGAGCCTGGTGCCCATGTCGCCGAGGAATTGCTGGAATACGTTCGCAGTCAGGTCGCACATTTCAAAGCTCCGAGAAGCATTGACTTTGCCGACGAATTGCCTAGGACCGCTACAGGAAAGCTCGTCAAGCACAAGTTGCGGTCTCAATATGTGAGCGATTGATGCTCTAGTGAAATGCTAGGACATCAGAGTAATTCTGCGAGATAGTCGGCAAGGACCTGCGCGTGACCGTATGGCAGGTCCTTGCTTGCTGTCAGTAGAACAACGGGTCGAGCATCCGAGGCCGGTGCGAGGCGTACTGCAGGTTTTCGCGTTTGAGGCCGCGTGGCCGGAGTCGGTCTACGCGGAGTCGGACGGCGTTACATTCGGAAGCCGGTTCGTAAACTCGCTCGACGGTGATTATTCGGCGCGCCATTCTGATGCCTTTACGTCTTTCGGCCGTTTCAAATAGTGGAATAGTCCGCCATTCCGGTGTGATCGGCCTCACAGTAGGCTTCTTCAGGTATGTCCAAACATACTGTTCGGACTCGATTCAGATGGAGAAAGTGCGTCGTCGGTTTCCCTACGCCGCGTTAACTCTGGCTACTATCAGTCACCATTCACCCAAAAGCGGGTCATCTTCCGCTCATCACATGCTGGTTGCCGCTCGTCGCAGCAGGCGAACCACCAACCGCAGAAGGTAATGGAAAATGGAAACATCGAAGAGCGCACAAGTGCGTCCGTCGGTCGGCGTCCCTCGAGAATCGAGTGATGGTGAGCGTCGGGTCGCATTGGTGCCGAAAATTGTGTCCGCTTTGATCGGCAAGGGTGTCGACGTGGTCGTCGAGTCCGGGGCCGGTCTCGGGGCGTTGATTCCCGACGAGTTGTACACCGCTGCCGGCGCGAAAATCGGCGATCCGTGGACTGCTGACGTGGTGGTCAAGGTTGCGCCTCCGTCGACAGAAGAGATCGCCCGGATCAGTACCGGCGCGAAGCTCATCGGTTTCCTGAATCCGCGTAATGCGGACAACCGCATCGCCGAGTTGAAGGCTGCCGGCATCGAGGGATACGCCGTGGAGGCGATTCCTCGTATCTCTCGCGCGCAGGTGATGGACGCGTTGTCCTCGCAGGCGAACGTGTCCGGGTACAAGGCTGTTCTGTTGGCAGCATCGGAGTCGACGCGGTTCTTCCCGATGCTCACCACCGCTGCGGGCACGGTGAAGCCTGCGACGGTTCTGGTCCTCGGAGTGGGAGTGGCAGGTCTGCAGGCGCTGGCGACAGCCAAGCGTCTCGGTGGCCGCGCTACCGGGTACGACGTGCGTCCTGAGGTCGCCGACCAGGTGCGTTCGGTGGGTGCACAGTGGCTCGACCTCGGAATCGATGCGGCGGGCGAGGGTGGATACGCCCGCGAGTTGACCGACGACGAGCGAGCGAAGCAGCAGCAGGCACTCGAAGATGCGATCAAGGGCTTCGACGTTGTGATCACCACTGCTCTGGTTCCGGGTCGTCCGGCGCCGCGCCTGGTGACCGCTGCCGCGGTCGAAGGCATGAAGCCGGGCAGTGTGGTGGTCGACCTCGCGGGTGAAACCGGTGGTAACTGCGAGCTGACCGAGCCGGGTCAAACCGTCGTCAAGCACGGCGTGACCATTTGCTCTCCGTTGAATTTGCCGGCGTCCATGCCGGAGCATGCGTCCGAGTTGTACTCGAAGAACATTTCCGCGCTGATCGAACTCATGTTGGTGGAAGGTGCCTTGGCGCCTGATTTCTCCGACGAGGTTCTGGCCGGTGCGTGCGTCACCCGTGAAGAGAAGGGCGCCTGATGTACACATCACTGCTGGCGAACATCGCGATCCTGGTGTTGTCCGGGTTCGTCGGTTTCGCTGTGATCTCCAAAGTTCCGAACACCCTGCACACCCCGTTGATGTCCGGTACGAACGCCATCCACGGCATCGTCGTCCTGGGTGCGTTGGTCGTCCTGGGCAAGGTGCACGATCCCTCGATCGGGTTGCAGATCATCTTGTTCGTCGCGCTCGTCTTCGGAACCGTGAACGTTGTCGGTGGTTTTGTGGTCACGGACCGCATGTTGGCGATGTTCAAGGCCAAGCCGGCCGCCAAGTCTGTGTCGAAGGATGGTGACCAGTAATGGAATACCTGGTCAATGCGCTCTACATTGTCGCGTTCTCGATGTTCATCTACGGCCTCATGGGTCTTACCGGCCCGAAGACCGCAGTCCGCGGCAACCAGATCGCCGCGGTCGGCATGCTCATCGCCGTCGTTGCAACTCTGATCTCCATTCGTGATGCGGAAATGGGGAACTGGATCCTCATCGCTGCCGGCCTTGTCATCGGTGTCGTGCTCGGCGTTCCGCCGGCGCTCCGGACGAAGATGACGGCCATGCCGCAGTTGGTGGCACTGTTCAACGGTGTCGGCGGCGGCACGGTCGCGTTGATCGCGTACGCGGAGTTCCTGGACTCGGACGGTTTCACCGCATTCCAGCACGGCGAATCGCCGACGGTACACATCGTCATCGCGTCGCTCTTTGCCGCGGTGATCGGATCGATCTCCTTCTGGGGCAGCGTGATCGCGTTCCTGAAGCTGCAGGAAACTCTGCCTGGTCGTCCGATCGGAATCGGTAAGCTCCAGCAGCCGCTCAATGCTCTGCTGCTCATTGCCGCCGTCGCGTTCTCGGTGATCATCGGTATCAAGGCGATCTCACCGGAAGGCCCGACCAGCTCACTGTGGATCGTCGGCGTGCTCGTGCTCTCGGGCATCCTCGGACTGATGGTCGTGCTGCCCATCGGCGGCGCGGACATGCCCGTCGTCATCTCGCTGCTCAACGCTCTGACCGGTTTGTCAGCTGCTGCTGCAGGTTTGGCGCTCAACAACCAGGCGATGATCGTCGCCGGCATGATCGTGGGTGCTTCGGGCACCATCTTGACCAACCTCATGGCCAAGGCCATGAACCGGTCCATCCCGGCCATCGTTGCCGGCGGCTTCGGTGGTGGTGGCGGTGAAGCCGCATCCTCCGACGGTGTCGTGCGCACGGCAAAGGCGACCTCGGCCGCCGACGCGGCCATCCAGATGGCCTACGCCAACCAGGTCATCGTCGTACCCGGATACGGACTTGCCGTCGCGCAGGCTCAGCATGCCGTCAAGGACATGGCGAAATTGCTCGAGTCGAAGGGTGTCGAGGTCAAGTACGCCATTCACCCGGTCGCCGGCCGTATGCCTGGTCACATGAACGTTCTTCTCGCAGAGGCGGATGTCTCGTACGACGCGATGAAGGAGATGGACGATATCAACGACGAGTTCTCTCGTACCGATGTCACCTTGGTGATCGGTGCGAACGACGTCACCAACCCGGCGGCGCGCAACGATCCGAGCTCACCGATCCACGGAATGCCGATCCTCAACGTCGACCAGTCGAAGTCGGTCATCGTGCTCAAGCGTTCGATGAACTCCGGTTTCGCCGGTATCGAGAACCCGCTCTTCTTCGCCGAGGGCACTTCGATGCTCTTCGGTGACGCCAAGAAGTCGGTCTCCGAAGTAACCGAGGAGCTCAAGGCGCTCTAGCGCTGGTACTCGGAAGGGGCGTCCACTCGCAGCTGCGAGTGGACGCCTTTTTTCGTGGCCGTGTGTTGCAAAGATGTCGTGTGTTGCAACGACTTCTTGTGCTGAAACGACTTCTTGTGCTGAAACGACAAAGGCGCCTGGTCCGAGACGAAACTCGGAACAGGCGCCTCTGGCGACGTTTTACGGAACCTCGGGGGTTTCGGGGTCGGAAGAGAAGCCGGAAAGTAGTTCGATCAACTTCTGGATCAGTTCGAGCGGGTTCAGATCTTCGAGGCTCACGGTAAAGACTCCTTCGCTGTGGAACTACTTGATTCGGACATTTCAGAACATACGTCATGTCCAACCGTGGCGGGAGAGCTATCGGCGAAAATCTCTGAATCCCAAAGATTTAGGACTAAAGTCGGATGCTCCGGTGCCTGGAGAACGCGATGGCTGCCGTATCTGGGCGCAGCTCTTCACGTTTCGCGGCGATGGGCGATCGTGCCATCAAAATGGCTGCGGCACAGGCCCATACCAGGGTGATCAGAATGCCAGCTATCACTCCGAAAAGGTCGCTCAGCTCGGCGGCGAGCGCGCTGGCACCGATCGCAGCAACTCCGACGAATCCGAGCCCGGCGACCACCGGACGCCACTGCGGGGCGGAGATCAAGATCGCCGAGCAGTACAGCGCGGTCGCCGCTGCGACGTGACCGCTGGGCAATAGGTCCTGGGGAACATCGGGGAGCCAGGAACCGAATGCCGCGTTGGTGAGATTGGCGCCCATTCCGAGGAGCAGGATCGCGCCGATGCCGTATGGCAGTCCGCGGACCATCGAGACGACGGCCAGAGCGGTAGTGGCTGCGAGTACAGCGGTGACGTCGAATCGGCCTACCGTCCACTCGGCAAGTGCGCGCACCTGTTCCGGGACGCTCAAACCGGGCGAGGTGGGTCGCACGAAGTACAAGACGCCCAGCGCTACGACGGCGATCGCGGCAAGGACGAGGAAGCGAGTGGTTGTGGAGGGAGCGGGGTGCTGGGTGGAGGTCGAGACGGTCACGAGTACCAGCATCCCTGTTGAGTCTGTGCCGATCGTGAGGATCAGCTGTGAGGTCTGTAGGCGGTCGGAGAATCGCGCCGAACGACACCCGCACAACCCGCTGCGACCAGGACGCATGCAAACGGGATCAACATTGCTGTGGTGAGAGGCACAAGCTTGGTGACCCAGCCGATGGTTGCCGGACCGGCGAGGAATCCGATGTATCCCATGCCGACGACGCGAGACATGTTGGTGCCGGCCGAACCTGAGCCCAGATTTCCGGCCGTGGTGAAGATCTGCGGAATGCATCCCGACAGGCCGGCGCCGAACAGGGCCCAACCGAGCAACGTCAGTGGTAGCCAGCCGGATACCACGACGGTCAGCATTCCGATGGACGAAAGCAACGCACCGTAGCGAACCACTGCCACCGGGCCTACCGCCGCGCTGATCCGATCCGCGGTGAACCGGCCGACGGTCATCATGGCGGAGAATGCGCCGAACGACAGTGCGGCAACGGCATTCGAAACACCGAGATCTTCCTTGACCTGCAGCGCGCTCCAGTCGTTTGCCACTCCCTCGGCCAGCATCAGAACAAAGGCGAGGGTTCCGAGGGCAAGTACGCGAGCCGAGAATCTGCCGTGTGTCTTTCGGGTAGTCGACCCGGTTTCGGCATGCACGTCGACGTGAGGGAGAAGGGGTCGCGAGCACAACCAGACTGCCAGCAAGCCGATTGCCGACGCGATGCTGAGCGTGACGTACGGCGGAAGATCCAGTGCGAGAGTGCCGAATCCGATGACAGAGCCCAATACGCCACCGACCGAGAACATGCCGTGAAAGGCCGCCATGATCGGGCGCCGGTACAGCTGTTCGGCCTCGACGGCCTGCGAGTTCATCGACACGTCCAATGCACCATTCGCAAACCCGAATACGACAAGTGCAGCGCCCAGTTGCCAGGTGTTCGTGGCAAACCCCGGGCCGAGAGTGGCGAATGCCAGCCCGCTACCCGCCAGGACGACCATGCGTCTGCTGCCGTATCGATCTGCGAGCGGACCGCTCAATTGCATACCGGCAATGGCTCCGACAGCAAGAAGGAGAAGCAGTGAGCCGAGCGTCGAGTGACTGATCCCCACTCGGTGTTCGATGGACGGGATGTGGACGACCCACATCGCGAGGAGAAATCCGTTGATGCCGAAAATGCCGAAGATGCCGGCGCGGGCACGCACCAGGGCGGAGGTGGGGACTGCGCGGTCGGTGGGGCTCAAACTGTGGGTCGACGGGCACGAGGGTGCCGGGACCGACGATCCCCGTGATCCGGTCAGTGCTGTCCTGCATCGCAAGTTCCGTCATCGTGTGAATGTCGCTATGCCGCCCGTACCTGGCGGGCCTTTGCAGAGTGAGTACGCAGCTGTTGCGTTGGCGCCGCCGGACGCAGTCGATCTCCTGCTGCGGTTCAAGGCCGACGATCAGCGAATTGCGGGAGACCTGCACTTTCTCGTACATGTGGCGCGAGGTATCGACCGTTGGGTGCGCGCCGGGAGGGTGGTGCCGGCGCTGACGCGAGCCGAGGGTAGTTGGTGGCCGCGGTGGCAGTTGTCTGTGGGGGAACGCCAGCGCGCCTGGATCGGCGAATTGGTAGTGGCCATGCCGCCGGTGCAGCGGGCGGTCGGCTCGCCGAGGGCGACGATCGAAGACATCACGAACGAACTCACGGACCCGATCGTCCGTCGTGTTCTCGGTGACTCAAATCCGGTGGTGCAGACCCCGCTGTGGCAGGCCGTACTGTCCGGGGATGCTTTCGACGACGTGTCGGTACGAGCGGCCGAGGGACTCGCCGAATGGGGGGCGACGTTCACCGCCGGAGAGCCGGACCTGGTTCTGCGGCTGATCGAGCCTGAACTCGACGACAATTCCGATCCGGACGACGACGCGCTGTGGCGTCTGCACGTGTGTTTGCGTCCCGAAGGTGAAGCGCCCGAACGTGTTCGACTGCACCGGGCAGATCCCAAACGTATCCAGCTCGGCAGCCGCAAGCTCGAAGACGCAATCAAGGCTTACCCACGTTTTCGCGACGTGCCGCGTGACGAGGACAGCCTCGACCTGTTGCTGCCCACACCTGTCGTGATGGACCTGGTCGGACACGGCGCGATTGTCCTGCGAGAGCGAGGGATCACGCTGTTGCTTCCTCGCGCATGGAACGTGGTGTCTCCATCCCTGCGTGTGCGCGTGACCTCGGCGGCATCTCCGATCGTTGCGGAGAATCGTACGGTCGGTATGGACCAATTGCTGGAATACGATTGGGAATTGGCGCTCGGAGACAAGGTACTCACCGCCGAGGAAATGACCCGACTCGTCGATGCGAAGTCCGATCTGGTCCAGTTGCGCGGCGAGTGGGTTCAGGCGGACAAAGACGTCCTGGCCCGCGCGGCTCGTTTTGTCAGTCAGCGGCACTCGAGCGGGGACCGAGCGATCGTCGATCTGATCAAGGATTTGATCGCCGACGACCTCAAAGACCTGCCGGTCGAGGAAGTGAAGGCAACCGGATGGGCTTCGGCACTGCTCGACCAGTCGGTGGCTCCGCGGCAGGTCGCGGTACCGTCGACGGTCAACGCGACTTTGCGTCCGTATCAACGACGCGGTCTGGACTGGTTGGCGTACATGAGTGCTCTCGGGCTCGGCGCCGTTCTGGCCGACGACATGGGTCTGGGTAAGACGCTGCAACTGTTGGCGTTACTTGCGCACGAGAAGTCCAAGACAGCAACCCTTTTGGTGTGCCCGATGTCGGTTGTGGGTAACTGGCAGCGTGAAGCGGCGCGATTCGTGCCGAGCTTGCGCGTCTACGTTCATCACGGTTCGGATCGCGCTACCGGGGCGGAGTTGGAACAGGCAGTTCGTGAGAGTGACCTCGTGATCACCACCTACGCGCTCATGACCCGCGACGTCGCGGCCCTCAAGGATCTCGACTGGCGGCGCGTAGTGCTCGACGAGGCTCAACACATCAAGAACGCCAAGACATCTCAGGCGAGAGCTGCTCGCAGCATCCCCGCGGATCATCGCGTTGCTCTGACCGGAACGCCGGTGGAGAACCGACTGGACGAGCTGCGGTCCATCCTCGATTTTGCCAATCGCGGTGTGCTCGGCTCGGAGCAGATGTTCCGCAAAAGGTTTGTCGTACCGATCGAGCGGGAAAAAGATCAGCTTGCCGTCTCTCGACTGCGAGCCGTCACGTCCCCCTTTGTGCTGCGGCGCGTGAAGACCGATCCCGCCGTGATCGCGGATCTTCCGGAGAAGTTGGAGATGACGGTTCGAGCGAATCTCAGCGAAGAGCAGGCCGCGTTGTACCGCGCCGTGGTGGACGAGATGATGGCGCAGATCAAGGGGACGGAAGGGATGAAGCGCAAGGGCGCCGTCCTGTCTGCGCTGACCAAACTCAAACAGGTGTGCAATCATCCCGCGCACTTCCTGCGCGACGGTTCGCCGGTGATGCGCCGCGGGCAACACCGTTCGGGAAAGCTCGGACTGGTCGAGGACATCGTCGAGTCGGTCATCGGCGACGACGAGAAGGTTCTGTTGTTCACACAGTTTCGTGAGTTCGGCGAATTGGTGGTGCCGTACCTGGCCGACCGGTTCACCACCGAAGTTCCGTTTCTCCACGGCGGAGTGTCGAAAGCCGGGCGCGACGCCATGGTCGAGGCATTCCAAGGTGAAGGCGGCCCGCCCATCATGGTGCTCTCGCTCAAGGCCGGCGGCACGGGTCTGAATCTCACGGCGGCCAACCATGTGGTTCACCTCGACAGATGGTGGAACCCGGCGGTAGAGAACCAGGCGACGGACCGTGTCTTCCGCATCGGTCAGAGAAAGAACGTTCAGGTACGCAAGATGGTGTGCGTCGGAACCTTGGAAGAGCGAATCGACACGATGATCGCGAGTAAAAGTGAACTCGCCGAACTTGCAGTCGGGACTGGTGAGAACTGGGTGACGGAGATGAGCGTCGAGCAACTGGACGAGCTGTTGCGACTCGGCGACGACGCGGTGGGCGAATGAGTCCGCGCGGTAAGGGCCCCGATTTCAGTGAGTACACCGGGCCTCGACGGCGAGCACCCGCGCCGGTCAAGCCTCGTCCAGCGTTCGGGAGGACGTTCTGGGGCAAGGCTTTTGTTCGGGTCGTCGAAGAGATCGGCGACAAACCTCGTGTCACGCGTGGGCGTACGTATGCGCGTTCGGGTCAGGTCTTGGCGCTCGACATCGAACCAGGAGTGGTGACGGCCGAGGTTCAAGGCAGCCAACTTCAACCGTTCGTTTCCACGCTGTCGATCGACACCCTCGATCAATCGGATATCGACGACATCATCACCAAGATCCGCCGCGTGCCGGGAAGTCTTGCCGCACTGGTGTCCGGCGTTGTCCCGGACATGCTTGCTGCTCAACTGATACCGGACGGTCCGTCGGCGTTTCGCTTCGACTGCACCTGCCCCGATGTCGGTTGGCCGTGCAAACACGCTGCGGCCGTGGCGTTCTTGACCGCGGAGCGAATCGACACCGATCCGCTCAGGTTGCTGAGACTTCGCGGGGTCGACCTGGAGCAGTTGATCGGGGGAGTAGAAGACGAGTCGACTGTTTCGGTGGACGTCGAGAATTGGTTCGGAATCGCGGCTGCCCTCCCTGCGCTACCGAAGGTGCCTTTTCGCGCGGCGATCGACGATCTGGATATCAGGCGGTTGCGCGAGGCGGTTGCGGCATTGGGATTGGACATGGCTCAGCAGAACGTCGCCTTGGACGAAATACGGTCCATCTACCGACGGTTGGACGGTTGAAATCGGACAACTCCGGACTGGTGCTAGTTTCCTGTCGTAAATTCCAGTATCGTTAATTGGACCGGTCCGGTCGGGACCTGCCTGCGATTTCAGGTCGTTGTCGTCGGCGAATAGACGACTATTCATTTCTCGGAGGGACAGTCGCTGTGATGCCCGTTCATTTGCGCGACAGCGCAATACCCAAACACGAGCAGTTGCGCACCATTCTCCTGCGCAAGTGCACCCAAGAGCTCCAGCCTGGCGACTTGATGACCAGCGAGCGAAACCTGATGCAGGACTACGGCGTCAGTCGGATCACGGTTCGCGAGGCAATCGGGCAACTGGTCAATGACGGACACCTCGTTCGCGTGCGTGGCAAGGGAACCTTCGTTGCGCACCGTGCTGTCCAATCCAAGCTGCACCTTGCATCCTTCACCGAGGAAATGCGCGCCCAGGGGCATCACCCCACGACGGTGGTCCTGGTCAGCGAACAGGGGCCGGTCCCCGAAAACACTGCTGCCGCACTGAATATGCGACCGGGTTCCGACGGTTACCACGTCAAGCGCTTGCGCCTTGCCGACGGCGAGCCGGTGAGCGTGGACGACGGCTGGTTCAATCCCGAACTGTTGCCGGGTTTACTCGACATGGACTTGACGGGTTCGATCTATCGGGCAACCGCCGACAAGTACGACAAGCCGATCGATCGGGCAGAGCAGACAGTCAGTGCAGATGGTGCCAGTACGGAGATCGCGACTCTCCTGGGCACTCGTAAAGGCGCTCCGGTTCTGTACTTCGATCGAGTGTCGTTCAGCGAGATCGCACCGGTCGAGCACACTCGCAGTTGGTACCGATCCGACCGCTACCAGTTGCAGATGGAAGTCCAGGGCCAAGCGCGGCCCAAAACGCGCGGCGACCAATAGTCATCGTTCGAAGCGAAAGGGCGAGCACACCTTCCGGTGTGCTCGCCCTTTGCGCTACGCCGACCAGTCGAACAGAGTGTCGCCAGTGGTGACGTCCCTACCGACGGAAGGGGATTCGACGGTGTCCGGTTTGGAATCCATTACGACAACCGGGCAGATCGCCGAGTAGCCGGTCGTGTCGATGTGCGCTGGATCGAAGCTGACAATGGGATCACCCGCATCGACGGTGTCACCCTCGGCGGCGATGAGCGTGAATCCGTCGCCTTCCAGCTTGACCGTGTCGATGCCGATATGGACCAGCACGCCGGTGGCCTTCTCGCCGAAGATCACAAACGCGTGGGGGTGCAGTTTCAGGATCTTTCCGCTGATCGGCGCCACGACCGTGAGCGGGCCTTGACCGCGGGCGGGTTCGATCGCGACGCCCGAGCCGACCATCTGCTGAGCGAACACCGGGTCCGGGACGTCCGCGAGTGCGACGACCCGACCGGGCAGCGGGGCGAGGACGACCGTCACAGGATGTCCTCGATGTCCTCGGCAAGGGTGTCGGCCTCGGGCCCGACGATGACCTGGACAACCGTTCCGGCTTTGAGCACGCCGTGTGCGCCGGCAGCCTTGAGAGCGGACTCGTTCACCTTCGCTCCGTCCTTGACCTCGGTACGCAGGCGGGTGATGCAAGCCTCGATCTCGACGATGTTCTCGGCGCCGCCGAGGCCCTTGATGATTGCTTCCGCTTTCGACATTTGCTGCTCCTGATTGTCGGGTTGGTCGTGATCGTTGAACGGTCGTACAGGTGGGCTGACTAGTTGCTGGTCAAGGCTATCCCGGTTACGTATGTCACATTTGGGTGTTGACAACTCGCCTCCACCAGGTAAAACTACAACTGGTTATGACCGGACAGTACCCGTTGGAAGTCCGGCTCCACAACAGTTTCGACAAAACGGTTTCGGCCTCACTTCCGAGCAAGAACCGTGACCTGCATTTTCACGAAACCTGCACGTGTACGACACCCGAATTTCCAGAACCAGCGGCCGATCGCGACGCGGCCCGGCGAACGAAGAAGGTCCTTGATGACTCTCGAAGACACCCCGAAGAAGGAATCGAAAGTGTTCGCCGGGGTTCAACGCCTCGGCCGAAGCTTGATGCTTCCGATCGCCGTTCTGCCGGCTGCGGGAATCTTGCTCCGCCTCGGCCAGGACGACCTGCTCGGGCGATTCAGTTCGATGCACAGTGCTGCTGCAGTGATCTCTGCGGCAGGACAAGCAGTCTTCACGTGGCTGCCGCTGATCTTCGCCGTCGGTATCGCGATCGGCTGGGCCAAGAAGGCCGACGGATCGACTGCCTTGGCAGCCGTCGTCGGCTACATGGTGATCGACGGCGTGTTCAAGGCGATGTCGCCGATCGTCCTCGAAGGGAAGACGGACCCGAACGGGGATCAATCCCTGATCAACTACGGTGTGCTCGCCGGTATCGTGATGGGCTTGCTGTCGGCGATCTTGTGGCAGCGGTTCTATCGAACGAAGCTTCCCGATTATCTCGGGTTCTTCAACGGGCGCAGGCTCGTTCCCATCCTGACAGCGATCACCGGTCTTGTGGTCGGTGTCCTGATGGCATTCGTGTACCCCTTGTTCAACTCCGGCCTCAACTGGGTCGGTGAAGCAGTTGCTTCCAATACCGTTGTGGGCGGCGGCATTTACGGCGCAGCGAACCGCCTCCTGATCCCCACGGGCCTGCACCACATCTTGAACTCCGCCGTGTGGTTCCTGATCGGCGACTACCAGGACGCGAGCGGTCAGATCGTTCGCGGTGACCTCAACCGGTTCTTCGCCGGCGACCCCTCCGCTGGTACGTTCATGACCGGCTTCTTCCCGATCATGATGTTCGCCCTCCCCGCTGCAGCCTTCGCAATCTGGCGCAACGCCAAGCCTTCTCAGAAGAAGCTCGTCGGCGGCATCATGCTCTCCACCGGCCTGACCGCATTCCTCACCGGTATCACCGAGCCGCTCGAATTCTCCTTCATGTTCGTCGCGTGGCCCCTGTACGTCATCCACTCGCTCCTGACCGGAACGTCGATGGCCTTGGTCAATGCGCTCGGGATTCACGACGGATTCACGTTCTCCGCAGGCTTCTTCGACTACGTGTTGAACTTCGGCAAGGCAACCAACGCATGGATGTTGATCCCGATCGGACTCGGCTACGCCGTGATCTACTACTTCCTTTTCAGCTTCGTCATCAAGAAGTGGAATCTGCGCACGCCAGGACGAGAAGAAGAGGTCGAGGTGGCCGCAGGTGAGCCCGACCCAGCGCTGCTCGAGGCCGAACTGGCACTGGCTGCCGAAGGTGACAGCCGCACCGACGCCCCGCTCGTCGCCGAACTGGAAAACAAGCTCGACAAGGAACTGGAAGGACGCTGAACATGGCGATCGCAACCACGACAATCGGATCCCGCGTCGGACTCCACGCACGACCCGCAGCGCTCTTCGCGCGCGCCGCAGCCGATCTACCGGTAGACGTCACCATCGCGCTCGGCGACGGCGAACCCGTCGATGCCTCCAGCATGTTGTCTGTCATGACTCTCGGTGCAGCATTCGGGGATTCGGTGACCTTGCGTGCTGACGGTGACGGCGCCGACGCTGCGGTCGGTTCGCTCGCAGAGCTTCTCGCATCCGAACTGGACGAAGCTTGATGACGGCGAGTGTGGACCACCGCATCGCGGGTATCGGAGTGAGCGCGGGTTCGGTCTGCGCGCCGTGGTTGCGATTCTCCACGCCTGAGCCGACCTCGGCGTCGGACCCGATCACAGGCAGTCCCGAGGCGGAGCTGATCAGGATCCGTGAGGCACTGAACGCCGTCGCGGAGGAACTGCTCTCGCGTGCAAAGACAGTCGAGGGCGTCTCCGCGGAGATCCTGACGACGTCGGCTGCGATGGCGCGCGACGCGGGCATCGTGAAGGCGGCCAAGGCGAACCTGGAATCGGGGCTGCCGACCGCACACGCCGTCGCAGTCGCCTTCGACGCCTTCTGTGAAAAGCTCACGGCGCTCGGCGGGTACATGGCCGAACGGGCAACCGATCTGCGCGATCTCGGGCAGCGAGCCGTGGCCGTTCTTCGAGGGGAGCCGATGCCCGGAATCCCCACTCCCGGTTACCCGTACATACTGGTGGCGCGCGACCTCGCTCCGGCGGATACGGCGACGCTGGGCAGCAGTGACGTGGTCGGATTGTTGACTGCCGAAGGAGGTCCGACCAGCCATACGGCTATCTTGGCGAAGTCGCTCGGAATCCCGGCCGTGGTCAACTGCTCGGGAACCGATCTGCTGGCGGAGGGGAAACTTCTCATCCTCGACGGCACCACCGGGACGGTCACCATCGATCCCTCGGCAGAAACGCGCGAGCGCGCAGTCCTCGAAGCATCGTTCGTGGCAGAGCAGTCGGCTTCGGCACAGGGTCCAGGACGCACGCGTGACGGGTTCGCGGTGAGGTTGTCGGCCAACATCGGAACCCTCGAGGACGCGGCGCGGGCCGGAGCGGCGGATTGCGAGGGCGTCGGACTGTTCCGTACCGAATTCTCGTATCTCGGGCGTCACGACGCACCGTCGGTGGAGGAGCAAGCACAGACGTACGCGTCGGTGCTCGGGCACTTCGCCGGACAGAAGGTGGTGGTCCGCACTCTCGATTCGGGTTCGGACAAGCCGTTGCCGTTTCTCGATCTCGGGGTCGAGGAGAATCCGGCCCTTGGTATCCGCGGGCTCCGTGTCGGCACGGTTTATCCCGACACCCTCATCAGCCAGCTCGACGCCCTCGCGGCGGCCGGCAATGCGACGGGTGCCGATCTGTGGGTCATGGCGCCGATGGTAGCTACGGCCGACGAGGCGAAAGACTTTGCAGAACTTGCGCGTTCGCGGGGGATCGGCAAGGTCGGAGCAATGATCGAGGTTCCAGCTGCAGCGTTGCGGGCGAAGGATATCCTCGAGCACCTCGATTTTGTCAGTATCGGTACCAATGATCTGAGCCAGTACACCTGCGCCGTGGATCGTATGGCCGGAGGCCTGGCGCAACTGCTCGATCCGTGGCAGCCGGCGGTCCTCGATCTGATCGCGATGGTCGGTCAGGCGGGCGCCGATGCCGGAAAACCTGTTGGTGTGTGCGGAGAATCCGCGTCGGACCCGCTGTTGGCTCCGGTTCTGGTCGGTTTGGGCGTGACGAGTCTGTCGATGTCGGTCCCGGCATTGGGCGCAGTTCGCGCGCAACTGGTCTCTCTCGATCTGGCGGTGTGCAAGGACATGGCCGCGGCGGCGCGGGGCGCGCGAAACCCGATCGAGGGTAGAGCGGCCGTCGCGCGGATTCGCGAGTCGGCATGAGTACATCAGGCTCGGCTACTGTCGGCGATCCGATCGTATTGCGGGGAACTGTGATCGGATCTCCGGCCGGGAAGATTCACGACGGAGTCGTCGTCGTGGACGGCGAAAAGATCAGTTGGGTCGGCTCGGCTGCGGACTATGTGGCGTCCACACCCGTCGTCGTCATTCCGGAACGCACCGACGCGGTGATCATGCCCGGCCTGATCGATGTCCACAGCCACGGCGCCGCGGGTGCTGGTTTCCCGAACACCGACGCCGATGGAGCGAGCCGCGCGGCGGCGCATCATTGTGAGCACGGCACGACCGGAATGCTGGCCAGCCTGGTCTCCGCACCGCGCGCAGATCTGGTGCGACAAGCAACGATGCTCGCCGATCTGGTCGAACGCGGAGAACTTCTGGGTATCCACCTCGAGGGGCCGTTCATCAACGGCGTCCGCTGCGGTGCCCAGGATCCGGCGGCGATCATTCCCGGTGATCCGGATCTGCTCGAAGCCGTGTGTGACGCCGCGCGTGGGACCGTGCGGTCCATGACCTTGGCGCCCGAGACCGAGAATTTCGAAGAGTTGCTCGCGATCATGCGTCATCGCAACATCGTGCCGAGTTTCGGTCACACCGATGCCGACGCGGCAACGACGTCGGCGCGGATCGATGCTGCGGTGCAGGGGGATTGGGCCGGACAGATCAGCGCGACCCACCTCTTCAACGGGATGCCGCCCCTGCACCATCGATCTCCGGGTCCCGTCGCGGCGTGCCTGGCGGCTGCCGCGAGAGGCGAGATGGTGGTGGAACTGATCGCAGACGGTGTGCATCTTGCGCCCGAGACCGTGTCGATGGTCTTCGACGCTGTCGGACCGGACCAGATCGCCTTGGTCAGTGATTCGATGGCCGCGGCGGGAATGGACGACGGCGACTACCAACTCGGTGCGCTCGACGTCACGGTTGCCGACGGAGTGGCAAGACTCGCGACCACCGACGGCAGTTCCGGTGCCATCGCCGGAGGGACTGCAAGATTGCTCGACGTGCTTCGCAGCACTGTCTTCGACGGCGGCGTCGCGCTGGAAGACGCTGTGGCAGCGGCAACTCGGAGCCCAGCGCGTCTGCTGGGACTTGGCGACCTGATCGGATCGCTAGCCGTGGGCTGCCGAGCCGACATCCTGATCACCGATCGTCACTTGCGCCTGGGGCGTGTACTACTCGGCGGAAAAGTCGCCGGAAAGGAAAAATCATGGAAATCGTAATTCAGCCGACACCCGCGGAGGTCGACTCGACCGTCGCGGACATCGTCGAAGGCTACGTCAGAGCCGGGGCGACGACGCTCGGTCTCGCAACGGGGTCGTCGCCGATCGGAACCTATCGTGAACTGGCAGCGAGGCATCGCGACGCCGAACTCGACTTCTCGCTGGCTCGGGCATTCCTGCTCGACGAGTACCTGGGATTGCCGAAACGCCATCCGCAGTCGTACTACTCGGTGATTCGGTCGGAGTTCGTCGATCACGTCAACCTGGATCCCGCGATGGTGTCCAGTCCCAACGGTGAAGCGCCGTGCCCGGAGCAGGAGATCGCCCGGTACGACCAGAGCATCGCGGCGGCCGGGGGAGTGGACGTGCAGTTGCTCGGCATCGGTACCGACGGCCACATCGGCTTCAACGAGCCCGGATCGTCGTTGACCTCGAGAACCCGCGTGAAGACGCTGACCGAGCAGACCCGGATCGACAACGCACGCTTCTTCGACGGTGTGGACGACGTCCCACATCACGTGCTCACCCAGGGGCTCGGAACCATCAGCGATGCAAGGCATCTGGTGATGATCGCGACCGGAGAAGGCAAGGCTGACGCGATCGCCGCTGCCGTCGAAGGTCCGTTGTCTGCCTTCTGCCCGGCTTCGGTGATGCAATTGCATCGCCATGTCACCGTCGTCATCGACGAAGCTGCGGCCAGTTCACTCAAACTTGCCGACTACTACCGGTATGCGCTCGAACACAAGCCGTCGTGGCAGTCCTTCTGACATGACGGTTCTGGAGCTGGCTGTGCAGGACGTGCGGGGGGCGAGGATCGCGCGTTCGGTGGGAGCGACTCGAGTCGAGTTGTGTGCGGCACTCGGCCCGACGGGGGGATTGACGCCCAGCATCGGAGTGATCGAGGCTGTGTCGGAAGTGGGGATCGCGGTTCACCCGCTGATCCGTCCGCGCGCCGGAGGTTTTGTGTTCTCACCCGACGAAGTGTGGGTGATGGAGCACGACGTACATGCTGCTGTGGCCGGTGGAGCTTCCGGCATCGTGATCGGCGCGCTGACAGAAGACAATTCGATCGACACCGTCGTGCTGCGCCGCATCATCGGATGCGTGGACCGGGCGAGAGTCGAGGTGACAGTACATCGTGCGATGGACGTGGTGACCGACCGTCTGACCGCGCTGGACGAACTGATCGACCTGGGCGTGACCCGCGTGCTGACGTCCGGGGGTGCGGACACTTGCAATGAGGGACTCGACGAGATCGGTCGAATGGTCGAACATGCCGCGGGCCGGATCCAGATCATGGCCGGTGGCGGAATAACCGTCGACGACATCCCGGCAATCGCCGCCGTCGGCGTCGATGCGGTGCATCTCTCGGCGCGCAAGGTTGTCGCAGTTTCCGGCGGACCTGGTGGGGGATCGGACGGATACGACGTCACCGATGCAGTAGTCGCGCAGGAAGCGGCAGCCGCGCTCCGCGCTGTGCGCCTTTATTAACCCCCCGCGGTTAATAAAGGCGCACAGCCCTTGGGCTCTAGACATACATGGACATCCAACTATAGGATGGTAGACATATTCACTGCTGCCTCCTGGGCGGTCCATACGAGCAAGGAACGGGTTAGCACAATGGTTGAAAATGCGACGGTTCACGAGTTGACGCACTTCGTCGGTGGCAAGCGTGTTCCCGGGACATCTGATCGATTTGCGGACGTGTTCGATCCCAACACCGGCAAGGTGCAGGCCCGCGTTCCCCTCGCGAGCAAGGCCGAGACCGAAGCCATCATCGCCAATGCCGAAGAGGCGCAGCAGGTGTGGGCAGCGTTCAACCCGCAGAAGCGTGCCCGCGTGCTGATGAAGTTCCTGCAGCTCGCCCAGGCCGAGATGGATTCTCTGGCCCGCCTCCTCTCGTCCGAGCACGGCAAGACCGTCGCCGACGCCAAGGGCGACATCCAGCGTGGCCTCGAGGTCATCGAGTTCGCCGTCGGCGCTCCGCACCTGCTCAAGGGCGAATTCACCGAGAGTGCCGGCACCGGCATCGACGTGTACTCCATGCGCCAGCCGCTCGGCGTCGTTGCAGGCATCACGCCCTTCAACTTCCCCGCGATGATCCCGCTGTGGAAGGCCGGCCCCGCCCTCGCCGCCGGTAACGCCTTCATCCTTAAGCCCTCCGAGCGCGACCCCTCCGTCCCGCTGCGCCTGGCTGAACTGTTCCTCGAGGCGGGACTGCCCGCGGGTGTGTTCAACGTGGTCAACGGTGACAAGGAAGTTGTCGACGTTCTGCTCACCGACGACCGAATCAAGGCTGTCGGCTTCGTCGGCTCCACGCCGATCGCTCAGTACATCTACGAGACGGCCGCAGCTCACGGCAAGCGCGCACAGTGCTTCGGTGGCGCCAAGAACCATGCGATCGTCATGCCGGACGCGGACCTCGACGAGGTTGCCGACGCCCTGATCGGTGCAGGCTACGGCAGCGCCGGCGAGCGTTGCATGGCCATCTCGGTTGCCGTTCCCGTCGGCGAGGAGACCGCGGACGCTCTTGTCGCGAAGCTGAAGGAGCGCGTCGCGAAGCTCAAGATCGGTCGCAGTGACGACGAAGGCGTCGATTTCGGACCGCTCGTTTGCCAGGATGCCCTCGACCGCGTCAACAACTACGTGCAGATCGGCATCGACGAGGGCGCAACGGCAGTCGTCGACGGCCGCGGCTTCACCCTCGAAGGCCACGAAGGTGGATTCTTCGCCGGCGCAACCCTGTTCGATAACGTCACCTCGGACATGCGCATCTACAAGGAAGAGATCTTCGGACCCGTCCTTCAGGTGGTCCGCGCTGCCGATTACGAAGAGGCACTGCGTCTTCCGACCGAACACGAGTACGGCAACGGCGTCTCCATCTTCACCCGCGACGGCGACACCGCGCGTGACTTCACCGCTCGCGTCAACGTCGGCATGGTCGGCGTGAACGTGCCGATCCCGGTCCCGATCGCGTACCACACCTTCGGTGGCTGGAAGCGCTCCGGATTCGGTGACCTGAACCAGCACGGTCCCGACTCCTTCCGCTTTTACACCAAGACCAAGACCGTGACGCAGCGCTGGCCTTCCGGCAAGAAGGAAGAGACCAACCACTTCGTCATCCCCACGATGAACTGATCGGAACACTTTCCATGTTTACTCTGACCGATGACGAGCGGGCGATTCGTGACACTGCCCGCGACTTCGCGGCCGAGCATCTGGCGCCCAACGCAGTGGAGTGGGATCAGACCAAGCATTTCCCGGTGGACGTCCTCCGTAAGGCGGCGTCCCTGGGAATGGGCGGTATCTACATTCGTGAAGACGTGGGCGGCAGTGAGCTGAGCCGCGTCGACGCTGCCCGGATCTTCGAAGAGCTGGCCAAGGGCGATCCGTCGATCGCCGCGTACATCTCCATCCACAACATGGTCACGTGGATGATCGACCAGTTCGGCAACGACGAACAGCGCCACAAGTGGGTTCCCGGACTCTGCTCGATGGATCAACTGGGCAGCTACTGCCTCACCGAACCCGGCGCTGGCTCCGATGCTGCGGGCCTGAGCACCAAGGCCGTTCGCGACGGTGACGACTACATCCTCAACGGCGTCAAGCAGTTCATCTCCGGCGCAGGCACTTCCGACGTGTACGTCGTGATGGCGCGCACCGGATCTGCCGGCGCCAAGGGGATCTCGGCGTTCATCGTGCCCAAGGATTCGCCCGGACTGTCCTTCGGTGCCAACGAGGTCAAGATGGGCTGGAACGCGCAGCCCACCCGTCAGGTGATCTTCGAAGACGTGCGAGTTCCTGCCGCCAACATGCTCGGTGAAGAGGGCAGCGGATTCCGCATCGCCATGAAAGGTCTCAACGGCGGCCGGCTGAACATCGCCGCCTGTTCGGTTGGTGGGGCCCAGGCAGCGCTGGAGAAGGCAGTCGAATATCTGGTGGACCGCAAAGCTTTCGGTTCGGCACTGATCGAGTCGCAGGCCCTGCAGTTCCAGCTCGCCGACATGCGTACCGAACTCGAAGCGGCCAGGACGTTGCTGTGGCGCGCCGCTGCCGCACTCGAAGACGGAGCGTCCGACGTCGTGGAGTTGTGTGCGATGGCCAAGCGCTTTGCCACCGACACCGGGTTCGACGTAGCCAACAAGGCTCTCCAGCTTCACGGCGGGTACGGCTATCTTGCTGAGTACGGGATCGAGAAGATCGTCCGCGATCTTCGGGTTCATCAGATCCTCGAAGGCAGCAACGAGATCATGAGGGTGGTCATCGCGCGCAGCGTGGTCGCATCAGGTCAGGGAAAGCAAGGAGCAGTATGAGCGACGAGCTCGAGGTATTGATCGAAAAGCGTGACGGACTGGGGCTCATCACCCTCAACCGGCCCAAGGCGATCAATGCCCTCAACCACTCGATGGTCAAGGCGATGGCCAAGGCACTCGCGGAATGGAAGTACGACGACGACGTCAAGGCGGTCGTACTCACGGGCGCCGGCGAGCGTGGTCTGTGCGCCGGCGGCGACATCGTCTCGATCTACCACGACGCCAAGGACGGCAAGACCGGTTCGCTCGATTTCTGGCGTGAGGAGTACATCCTCAATTCCGAGATCGCGAACTACCCGAAGCCGTACGTCGCAATCATGGACGGGATCGTCATGGGCGGCGGCGTCGGAGTGTCCGCACACGGCGACATTCGCATCGTGACCGAGCGCTCGATGATCGGAATGCCCGAGACCGGAATCGGTTTCATCCCTGACGTGGGCGGAACTTACCTGCTCTCGCGTGCTCCCGGTGAACTCGGAACGCACATCGCGCTCACCACGGCGCGACTGAGCGCCGGCGATGCCATCGCAGCAGGCTTCGCGGATCACTTCATCCCGTCGGAGAACATCGAGACGTTCATCGCCGCACTCGCGTCGTCTTCGGTTGCCGACGCCGTGGCGCAGTACGCGGAGCCGGCTCCGGTGTCGGAACTGTTGGCCCAGCAGAGCTGGATCGACGCCGCGTACTCTGCCGACGACGTCTCCACCATCGTCGAGCGTCTTCGAGCGAGTGGAATCCCCGAGGCGGAGAAGGCAGCGGAGCAGATTCTCGGCAAGTCTCCGATTGCACTGTCGGTGACCCTGCGATCCCTGCGACATGCCAAGGAAGCAGCAAGCTTGGAAGAAGTCCTCAACGAGGAGTTCCGGGTCTCGACGGCAGCGCTCGCCTCACACGACCTGGTCGAGGGTATTCGCGCCCAGGTAGTCGAGAAGGACCGAAACCCGAAGTGGTTGCCGGCAACCCTCGAAGATGTCACGGCTGAATCCGTCGATGCCTACTTCGCCCCGCTGGGCGACAACGAGCTCGGACTCACCCCTCAACCGCAAGGCAACTGATCACCGCCGAAGGAGCATCACTAATGAGCACCATTGGATTTATCGGACTCGGTCACATGGGTGGCCCGATGGCGGCCAATCTTGTCAAGGCCGGACACAAGGTCGTCGGTTTCGACCTGGCACCTGCGGCGCTGGAGCAGGCAGTCAAAGACGGTGCATCGGTGGCGGATTCGGCGGTCGACGCCGTTCGCGGTGCCGACGTCGTGATCACGATGCTGCCGAGCGGTAAGCACGTTCTGGGTCTGTACGAAGAGCTGCTGCCGGTGGCAACACCGGGCACCCTGTTCATCGACTGTTCCACCATCGACGTCGCCGACGCCCGCGAGGCACACGACAAGGCCGAAGCGGCCGGTCACCGCAGCGTCGACGCTCCGGTCTCCGGTGGAGTCGTCGGGGCTACCGCAGGCACGCTGGCATTCATGGTCGGCGGTTCCGAGGCTGACTTCCAAGCCGCGTCACCGTTGCTGGACGTGATGGGCCGCAAGGTCGTTCACTGCGGCGACGCCGGTGTCGGCCAGGCAGCCAAGATCTGCAACAACATGATCCTCGGCATTTCGATGATCGCGATCAGCGAGGCGTTCGTGTTGGGCGAAAAGCTCGGCCTGAGCAACCAAGCGCTCTTCGACGTGGCGTCCAACGCCTCGGGACAGTGCTGGGCACTGACCACCAACTGCCCGGTTCCGGGACCTGTGCCCACCAGCCCGGCCAACAACGACTACCAGCCCGGCTTTGCTGTTGCACTGATGGACAAGGACCTGGGTCTGGCAGCAAATGCGCTGCGCAACAACGGCGTCGATGCAGAGATCGGACTCAAGGCAGCCGAACTCTACAGTCGCTTCCATGCCGCGGGCGGTGGCGGTCAGGACTTCTCTGCCATCATCAACGACATCCGTGACCGTTCGACCGAAGGACAGTAGTGACCGGCTTCAACACCATCATCCTCGAGCGTAAGGGTCGCGTCGGCGTCATCACGCTCAACCGCCCGAAGGCTCTCAACGCGCTGAACTCCGAGCTGATGAACGAGGTCGTCGCCGCGGTTGCCGACCTCGAGGCGGACAACGGCATCGGAGCCATCCTGATCACCGGTTCCGAGCGCGCCTTCGCCGCCGGTGCCGACATCAAGGAAATGCAGTCCAAGACGTACATGGACGCATACGTCGAGGATTTCTTCACCCCGTGGGATCGCGTCGCAGCAGCTCGTAAGCCGCTGATCGCCGCCGTCTCCGGATACGCGCTCGGTGGTGGCTGCGAGCTTGCGATGCTCTGCGATTTCATCATCGCTTCGGATACCGCGAAGTTCGGCCAGCCCGAGATCAAGCTCGGTGTCATTCCGGGTATCGGTGGCTCGCAGCGCCTTACGCGCGCCGTGGGCAAGGCCAAGGCCATGGAGCTGTGCCTCACCGGCCGCAACATGGACGCAGAAGAAGCCGAACGTGCAGGCCTGGTTGCCCGGATCGTTCCGGCCGCCGATCTGCTCGACGATGCCTTGAAGACCGCAACCACCATCGCCGAGATGTCGCTGCCGATTGCGATGATGGCCAAGGAAGCAGTCAACCGCTCCTTCGAGACCACCCTCGCCGAGGGCGTCCGCTTCGAGCGTCGGGTGTTCCACTCGACCTTCGCGACGGAGGATCAGAAGGAAGGCATGACCGCGTTCGTGGAGAAGCGGTCGGCAGAATTCAAGCACCGCTGAATTTCAACAGCGCTGAAACTGCCCTCACACTCGTCGAGAGTGTGAGGGCAGTTTGTTTGTGTGTACGGGTGGTCGGTTCACCACTTGGTCGGTGCGCCGCCGGTGTCGAAGTCACCCGCAGTCTTGCGAAGTTCAGTGAGGATCGTCACCAATTGCTCGAGCTTGTCCTGCTGGAGTCCGGGGTGAGCGAACACCTTGCTGTTGAGCATTTCGGTCGCTTCGAGGGCCAGTGCGCGACCGGCGTCCGAGATCTCGATGAGCGTTGCACGGCGATCGCTGGGATGCGGGACCCGCCTGACCAACTCCGCTTTCTCCAAACGGTCGACGGCATTGGTGACGCTGGTGGGGTGAACCTGGAGTCGGGCACTTGCCTTGGCCATCGGGAGTGCGCCCGACCTGGTGAAGGTGAGAAGCGTCAGCAGTTCGTAGCGGGCGAACGTCAGCCCGAGAGGCTTGAGTACCTCTTCGACCCGCGCCATCATGATCTGCTGCGCACGCATCACCGACGTGACCGCAGCCATACCGTCGGCGACGTCGCTCCAACCGTGCTTCGTCCACTGACGATGCGCCTCTTCGATGGGGTCGAGGGGGAGCGGCGCGGGGGGAGACATAAGTTCGATCATCCCATGCTGGCAAGCGGTCGGGTGCCTTGTCTGATTGTGTGTCGCAGCCGCTTACGTCTGTAGAGTCCCACGGGTGATTTCAATCCTCGTAGCGGGTGGCGTCTCGTTGTTCGTCGCGCTCTTCCTGACTCCGTTTCTCATTCGTGTGCTTTCGCGGCAGGGGCTCGGGCACGAGATTCGGATCGAGGGTCCGCAGAGTCATCAGGGCAAGCGTGGCACCCCGTCGATGGGCGGGATCGCGATCATCGCCGGTATGTGGGCGGGCTACCTGGCGGCACACATCATCGGATTCGGCTCGCGGCTACCGCGGCTGTCTGCATCCGGTTGGCTGGTTCTCGCGCTCGCCACGTCACTGGGAATCGTCGGCTTTCTCGACGACTTCATCAAGATCCGTAAGAAGCGCAATCTCGGGCTCAACAAGACAGCGAAGACCGTCGGTCAGCTGGCGAGTGCCATCATCTTCGGCATTTTGTTCCTGCAGTTCTCCAACAACAACGGAGTCACTCCCGGAAGCCAGTACCTGTCCCATGTTCGTGACATCTCGGTGTTCTCCATGGGTGCCATCGGCTTTGTGGTCTTCTTCTGCATTCTGGTGTTCGCCTGGTCCAACGCCGTCAATTTCACCGACGGCCTCGACGGTCTCGCGGCCGGTTCGATGGGCATGATCCTGGGGACCTACGTCGTCATCGCCGGTTGGCAGTACCGGAACTCGTGTGTCCTCGAGCCTGCCGCCGGTTGCTACGACGTTCGTGACCCTCTCGATCTAGCGATCGTCGCTGCCGCAGCAGGCGGGGCGTGCCTCGGCTTCCTCTGGTGGAATGCCGCCCCGGCTCAGATCTTCATGGGCGACACCGGCTCCTTGGCACTCGGCGGCCTGGTTGTCGGCCTGTCCGTCACGACGCACACCGAGCTGCTGATGGTCATCATCGGCGCCCTGTTCGTCGCTGAGATCCTGTCGGTGATCATCCAGGTTCTGGTCTTCCGATCGTCCGGTCGACGCGTATTCAAGATGGCCCCGATCCATCATCACTTCGAGTTACTCGGTTGGCCGGAAACCGTCGTGATCGCAAGATTCTGGATCTTCGTCGCGATCTCGTGCGTCCTGGGACTTGCCACCTTCTACAGCGAGTGGTTCTCCGCTGCCGGTTAGACCGATTCACTCTTTCGGGTCGTAGCCAGAAGAGCGATCAGACCGAGCGACACACACGCCGTCATCGTGACGGCCAGGGCTGTGCTCGTGTTTCCCAGTAGGCCGACGGCCGGCGCGATGGCCGCACCGACGCCGAACTGGAATGCACCGAGCATTGCGGCGGCAGTACCGGCCGCTTCGCCGTGACGAGCGAGCGCCAGTGCCGGGGCGTTGGGCAGAACGAACCCGATGGCACCGGCCATGACCCACAGTGCGATCACGAATCCGGCGAGCCCGCCCAGTTCCAGGACCGCGACAGCAATGACGACGGCCCCGGAGACAACGGCAGCCACGAGGGCCCACTTGGTGATCTGCTGGGGAGTCCACCGATCGAGCAGTCGGACGTTGACCTGCGAAGCGCCGATCAACGCAATCGCGCCCGCACTGAAGAGCAGCGCGAACTCCTGTTGATTGAGGCCGTACTGATCTTGATAGACAAACGACGCGCCCGAGACATACGCGAACAACGACGCCATGCCGACGCTGGAGACGAGCGTGAGGACCATGAACGTGCGGTCGCCGAGCAGCGAACCGTAGGTACGGAGAACCGACGTCAATCCGCTCGGGCGACGCTTTTCCTTCGGCAATGTTTCGGACAGTCCGAACGCACCGATCATCGCTGTGCCGACGCCGATCAGTGCCAGGACGACGAAGATCCCGCGCCAGTCGAGGGCGACGAGGAGGGCGCCACCGATGCTGGGCGCCAGGATCGGCGCAACGCCGAGCACGAGCATCAGCCGGCTCATCACGACGGCAACGGTGTTACCGCTGTAGAGGTCGCGGACGATCGCCATGGTGACCACTGCCGCGGCCGCCGCGCCCATGCCCTGGAAAACCCGCAGGATGCCGAGGACAGCGATGCTCGGTGCGAAGACCGCCAGCAGCGAAGCCAGGATGTGCACACCGATCCCGGCGAGCAGCGGCTTCTTGCGGCCGAGAGTGTCCGAGAGCGGCCCGACCAACAGCTGTCCGAGTGCGAGGCCGATGAGGGTTCCGGTGATCGTCAGCTGAACCGTTGACGACGAGACTCCGAGATCGGCACCGATATCCGGCAGCGCGGGCAGGTACATGTCGATGGTGAAGGGTCCGAGTGCAGTCATGGAACCGAGGGCAAGAATCTTCCCGACGCTCGGCTTACGGTCGATACTGCTCGTTTCCAGCGGGGCTGCCTTCACGGGCGGGGCTGCCTTCACAAGCGGGGCGATGGCGGTGTTCTCGGCACTCATGAAACCTTCTGGGTTGTCTTGGTCTGGCGAACTGCTCGGTCGTTCGGTCGAAAGTCGGGCCGCAATCGAATGACCTGCGCCCACCGAGGGAGTCAGCATCGAGACTGACCGATTTGTTCCCGAAGGGCTCACGGTTTTCCCAGAGACTGGAACAGTTGGTGGGATTGCACTCGAATCATGCTGAGCGGAACTGTGGTTCGGCGCCGCGACTCGGGGCAGAGTTACTCACTGACGCGGGTGTGGCTGAGTGGCTAGGCACCGGCCTGCAAAGCCGTTCACACGGGTTCGAGTCCCGTCATCCGCTCGTGTCGGAGACCGGCAGGCATATCGCCTGCCGGTCTCTCTTGTGTGGTCCTGGTTCGCGGGGTTGGCTGCGATAGTCTGGGCTGCCGGAGCGAGCGGACCACATGAGTGAGGCACTGAATTGATTTCGGGACAGGACCTGCGATCGCGGCGCTTGCACGTGGGGATCAGTCAGTTCCAGTTCGCCCGCCAGGCGGGAGTCTCGTCAGCAGTCGTCTCCGCGTGGGAACTCGACAAGGCATATCCGAAGCCACCGGTTGAGCGAGCAGTCCTCACGGCCCTCTCGGCGTTGGAAGCGGCCAAGCGTGAGGGCACGTACGCGGCCCCCCGGAAGCGGTCGAGCGGTAGTACCCGTGCGCGTCGAGCGACACCGGTCAACGACCCCGCCTCGGTGGCCAGGCGTGCGGTCGCGGGGGCAGGAAACGGTGGCCCCACCGTATTGACGGCGTTCTCCGGTTGTGGCGGTATGGCCGAAGGCTTTCGGATGGCGGGGTTTTCGGTGGAGGGATACATCGAAGTCGTGCCGGAGGCGCGCGCGACCTTCGATCGGAACTTCCCCGGCGCGAAGTGCCTCGGTGAGGACATCCGGGCGATCGACGAAGCCCGGGTGAAAGATCTTCTGGCACAGGTGAATATCGATGTGTTGGCCGGGGGGCCGCCGTGTCAGGGTTTCAGTCTCGCCGGCCGGCGAGACCGCGACGATCCGCGTAACCATCTCTTCCGGAACCTACTCGAGCTCGCCGATCTGGTGAGGCCGAAGGTCGTGGTGATGGAAAATGTTCGGCTGCTGCTGAGCATGAAAGACCCGGACGGTGGGATGGTCGTCGACCGGATTCTCGGCGAGATGGCTGCATGCGGTTACGACGCGTCGGTCAACACGGTCAATGCGCAGGATTACGGCGTCCCGCAGTTCCGGGAACGAGTGTTCATCGTGGCGACCCGCCGCGACAGTGGTATCGGGCCGCTGCGTTTCCCGCCGAAGACTCACGGCGTGAATGATGTTGCGCCGCTGAGGACTTTCCGCGACGCCACCGTCGATCTGGCCCCGCTGGAATCCGGGCAGGCCTGCGAGACGGACCCGCTGCACTGGGCCGTCGAACATCCCGAGCACGTCTTGCGGTGGCTGCGTGATGTACCGGAAGGAATGTCGGCTCACGACAACGAAGATCCGGCCATGCGACCGTCGTCCGGATACAACACGACGTACAAGCGCCTCCGGTGGGACGAGCCGGCGTCCACGGTCGGAACCACTTTCGGGATGATCTCGGCTTCACGCAACGTGCATCCGAAACACACGCGATCGTTGACCGTTCGAGAAGCTGCTCGCCTCCAGACCTTTCCCGACGACTACGTCTTCGAGGGTAAGTGGGGAGCGGTGCGCACGATGATCGGCAATGCGGTGCCGCCGCAGCTGGCGTCGGTACTGGCAGGAGAGATCAAGAAGGCACTCGGCTGAGATAGGGCACCGACGGAAAATGGGGCCGACGATGTCGGCCCCATTTCGAGTTACGCCCTGGCAGGGGTGTGGTCCAAGCGAATCAGCTGAGGTTGAGCTTGGCGATCAACGGCTGGACGACCTTGATGATGTCGATGACGGCGCTGAGGGTGTTGATGGAACCCATGTTTCGGTCCTCCGTGTCGTATGTACAGGTTTGTATGTACAAGGTTGTGTCTGCGTGGTGTTTCTGTACGACCTTGTGTCGCAGACACAAGTTAGCAAACTGGACGCTTGTTTGGGTCGAAATGACCGCTTTGCGCTGAGGTTGCTGAAAAGTTCACGGATTGTTCAGGAACGTAAACAAAAAACAGGCCGGACTCCCCGAAGTCCGGCCTGTCGATGACGCTTTGCGATCAGCTGAATGCCGAAAGTGCGCTGATGAGGCCGATGCCCGCAACTGCGACCTTGAGGACACTCAAGACGTCTTCGAGCTTGACACCCTCGGGCAATACGTTTTCGACAGACTCCATGTTGGATCCTTCATGTGTTGGGGTCGTGGTCCAGTGCCACTGCAAGCAAGATACCCAATCGTGACCACCTGTGAAACCCCGGCACGAAGATCACAGTTGTGTTGCGCCGGACTCACTGGCCGTCGCGACAACGGTGGCTGCCACTATTTGCTCCACGCTGATGCCCGCTGCCGGTAGGCAGTGGTAGAAGATTCGTTCGCAGAGGTCGACCATTTCGCCTCGCTCGAGCGTCGGCTCGTCGATCCAGTTGACGACGATTTCCTCCATGAATGCCTGCCACCCGGCGATTGTCGCCTCCACGGTCGCATTCGATTCGATGCCTAGATTCGTCAGCGCAGCGACGATCCACGTGGTGAAAGTGCGGCGCATGCCTCGGTAGATCGTGCGCATTCGAACGTCGCCACTGCCGGCCATACGCATCACGGCGAGGTAAATGGTGGGGTGCTCGATAACGGCGTCGACGAATGTCTCGATACCTGAGCGCAGCTGGGACGTGATGGGTAGCTCGGGATCCGGTCGCATTCGATCTTCGAGATCGGCCGAGGCGGCCTCGAGGATGGCGTTCTGGAAACCCTTCTTGTTCTTGAAGTAGTGGAACAGCAGTGGCGGCGAGACACCGGCCTCGGCTGCGACGCGATCCATCGACAGTTGGTCGAAAGGCTCGGTCCGCAGCATCTGTACTGCCACCTCGAGGATTTGCCTCTGACGGTCTTCGGGGGAGCGGGGGACTGCAGCCATTCCGTCATCTTATGTATTGGTTCGAAAGGTTCATTGACTTTTACTCAACGCTGTCTATAACGTGAGGTAACACATACGTGAGGCGAGGAGTCCGACAGTGTCTGCTTTCGACATCGTGGTCAACGACGGGTTGTGGTTCGACGGGACGGGGGCTCCAGGTCTGCGTCGTAATCTCGGAATTCGAGACGGCGTGGTCGCGGAGGTGTCCACGACGCGCCTCGAGATCGGGCCGGACACAGAAGTGATCGACGCGGCCGGCAAATGGGTTCTCCCCGGCTTTGTCGACGTCCACACGCACTACGACGCCGAAGCCTTGGTCAGTCCAGGGCTTCCGGAATCGGTTCGCCACGGCGTCACGACGGTCGTGCTCGGCAATTGCTCGCTGTCGACGGTGTATTCGACCCCGCGCGAGATCGCGGATCTGTTCAGCCGGGTCGAAGCAGTTCCCCACGACGCGGTGCTGCGCATCCTCGAAGCGAACAAGACCTGGACCGGTCCCGCGGCGTACACCGCCGCCCTCGAAGCCCTTCCCCTCGGACCCAATGTCGCGGCCTTCATCGGTCATTCCGACATCCGCACGCACGTACTCGGACTGGGGCGCGGCACCGACAAGAAGGTCAAGCCGACTCGCTCGGAACTCGGCCGGATGGGCTCGATGCTCGAGGATGCCATCGACGCTGGGATGCTCGGCCTGTCGTCGATGACCAATGCCCTCGACAAGATCGACGGCGACGAATATCGTTCTCGCTCTTTGCCGTCGACGTATGCACGGTGGAAAGAGTTCCGATTCCTCAACCGCATCCTTCGCGATCGCGGCAAGATCTTGCAGAGCGCTCCGACCATCAACCTGCATCCGAACGTCGCGGCGTTCTTCGCCGAAAGCTCCGCGATCGGACGCAAGAAGCCGCTCAAGACGTCGCTGCTCTCCGGTGCGGATTCGAAGGCCTACCCGGTGATCGTGTACTTCATGCTCGCTGCGGCCCCACTGCTCAATCGCTTCGCCAAGACCGATTTCAAGTGGCAGCACCTTCCGGTTCCCTTCACCGTCTACGCGGATGGAATCGACCTGGTCGTGTTCGAGGAGTTCGGTGCCGGCGCCGCCGCTTTGCACCTCAAGGACCAGGTGGAGCGCAACGAACTGCTCCAGGACGAGTCGTACCGTCGCGCATTCCGTAAGGACTACGACAACAAGTTCTCACCCCGCATCTGGCATCGCAATTTCTACGATGCGGTCATCGTGGGATGCCCGGACGAGACGTTGATCGGCAAGAACTTCGGTCAGGTCGGTGACATCCGCGGAGTGCACCCGGTGGACGCGTACCTCGACCTGGTGGTGAAGTACGGGCGAGATCTTCGCTGGCGCACCACCATTGCCAATCACCGGCCCAAGTTCGCGAAGAAACTCGCCGCGAGTTCCGGTGTGCAGATGGGCTTCGGCGATGCCGGCGCACATCTGCGCAACATGGCGTTCTACAACTACCCCGTGCGGCTCCTCAAGCGCGTCAAGGACGCTCAGAGTGACCGCAAGCCGTTCCTCACCATCGAGCGCGCAATCCATCGACTGACCGGCGAACTGGCGGACTGGTACGGCATCGACGCCGGACATCTGCGCCAGGGTGACCGCGCGGACTTCGTTGTCATCGACCCGGCCGGGCTCGACGAGTCGGTCGACGGGTTGTTCGAGGCAAACGTGCCCGAGTACGGCGGGATCAGCCGGATGGTCAACCGCAGCGACGACGCAGCGGTCGCTACGGTGATCAACGGCCGACTCGTCTACCGCGACGGCGAATTCGCCCCCGGATTCGGAATCGAAAAGACAGGTCAGTTCCTGCGTGCCGGTGAGAAGGCTCCGGTTACCAGGGCCGCGAAGACTAGCGTGGCGCTATGACTACACCGGCGGATCGCCTCACCTCGTACTCCCGGACCGGGCTGACCTTCGACGTACGCGACGAAGGTCCGGCAGACGGTCCGGTGGTGGTTCTCCTGCACGGATTTCCGCAGGATTCGAGCTCGTGGGATCAGCTCGCACCGCTACTGCACGACCGCGGCTTCCGGACCGTCGCACCGGATCAGCGAGGGTACTCACCCGGCGCGCGGCCGAAAGCGCGCTGGGCGTACCGCGGGTCCGAACTCGCCGCCGACACTGTCGCGCTGATCGACGCACTCGGGGTGGGCAAAGTGCACCTGGTCGGCCACGACTGGGGTGCCGCAGTCGCATGGCAGGTGGCCGCCGAACGGCCGGACTTGCTCGATACCGTGACCGCGGTGTCGGTTCCGCACCCACTGGCGTTCATCAAGGCGATGGTGACCAGCACACAGGGACTGAAGTCGTGGTACATGGGGGCGTTCCAATTGCCCTTCGTCCCCGAGAAGATTCTGTCCTCCACGTCGGCGGGTGAAAAGTTCCTGATTTCGAGCGGGCAGACGCCGGAGAACGCGCGGCGCGATCTGAACGCCATGCTGGCTCCCGGTCGGCTACGCGGCGGTCTGAACTGGTACCGCGCGATGTGGATGACCAAGCCGAACCCCGCAACTGCCAGGGTCACCGTGCCGACCCTGCACGTCTGGAGTGACGGCGACGCCGCCATCGGACCCAAGGGGTCTGCGCTCACCCCCGCGTTTGTCGACGGTCCGTACCGGTTCGAAGTTCTCCGGGGTGTGAGCCACTGGATCCCCGACGAGGCGCCGACGGAGTTGGATCGGTTGCTCGGTGAGCATTTCAGCAGCTGACCGAGTTTCGTACTGAAGCCCCCGCCGTTCGGCGGGGCTTCAGTTGTCAGCAAGGTCGTCGACCAACCGTGGTCAGCGAGCTCCGAATCGCTCTTCCACCTGCTCCTTCGTCAGGCCGAACTCCTCGAGCGTGTACTTGTGCGACGGTTTGCGAGCACCGGAGCGGCTTTCCTCGTGCATTGCCTCCATCGACTGCTGCGCAGTAGATGTCAACGGAATGTCGAAGTGCGTGTAGATATTCTCGACGGTTCCCAGCGGATCGGTGACGAAGTCCTGATAGTCGACGTCGATGAACTGTGCGGGATTGTGGTGTGCGCGTGCACTGTCGAACTGCTCGAGCCCCCTGGCCCACAATTCGAGCTGACTTTCGCCGATCACCTTGTCGGTGAACGTGTTCGACCAACCCTCTGTCGCCTGGGCGGCCAGGCTGCATACCGACGGAATGATCGTCGTAGGGGAGCGGTGAGTCTGAATGACGAGCGCGTCGGGGTACGCCTCCATCAATTCGTCGAGCGCGAACAGGTGGCTCGGGTTCTTGAGGACCCACCGTCGATCCTGATCGGGCAGACCGATCAGCTGCAGGTTCTTCTTGTGTCGTGCATAGGCGTTCGACCACTCCTGGTCCTTCAGCCATGCGGAGTACGTGGGTAGATTGGCCAGACACTCGTACGACACGGACTTGAACGTCTGACGCAAGAGTTGCCAACATTCTTCGACTTCGCTGGCCGACATGTAGTGCACGCCCATGAATTCGGGATGCTCGACGTGGTGTTGACCGAATGTCTCCTCGATCTTGGCGAATACCGGGTTCGATTCCCACGTATCGCGAGGCGGGCGAGGCTGAGGGAACTCGGTCAGCCACATCTCGAGGCCCTGGTGAGCCGGGTCGACCGTGAGGAGGCGGTGCAGGGCAGTGGTGCCCGTCCGTGGCAATCCGGTGACGAAGATCGGCCGCTCGATCTTGACGTCGGCGTGTTCCGGATGCTCCTTCCACGCCGATTCGCTGAGCAGACGGGCCACCAGGGCGCCGCGAAGGAATACCCGAGAGATCTTGCTGCCGAAGGGCGTCAGATCCTCGTCGCGGTCGTAGGACTCGAGCAGGACCGACAGAGCTTCGGTGTAATCGTCGACGCCGAAGTCCGTCAGTCCGGTCATCCGTGTCGCCGAGGCGTGGAGATCCTCGACGGTGCCGACGTGAGTGCGTTCAGTCATGGTGCTCCTAGTGATGGAATTCGCCGCAGTTGACGTCGATGCATTGGCCGGTGATCGCGCTGGCCATCGGGGACGCCAGGAAGATCGCCGCATCGGATACTTCATCCGTCGTCGGCAGGCGCTTGAGGTCGGTGTTCGACGCAGTGTGCTCGTAGATCTGCTCGACAGTCATGCCGAACTTCTCCGCCTGGTGCGCGAAGTATCCCTTGAGGGTGTCGCCCCAGATATAGCCGGGTGCAATCGAATTGACACGAATTCCCTGCGGGCCGAGTTCGGTGGCCAGGGACTGCGACATGGCGAGCAGGGCCGACTTCGCCATCTTGTAGCTGCCGTAACGCTCTTGCGAATGCCGCAACACCATCGAATTGATGTTCACCACGGAGCCGTCCGACTCGGCAAGTGCCGGCGTGAACAGCTGAGTCAGGCGCAACGCCCCGAGAACGGTCAGTTCGATGCTGTCGCGGATGTGCTGGTAATCGGTGCGAGCCAACGGTTTCATCGACGGAATCGAGAATGCATTGTTGATCAGAGTGTCCACTTTGCCGTAGGCGGCAATGGACTCGGCCACCAGATTCTCGGCGGAAGCCTGGTCGGTGATGTCGGTGGCAACGGTGACGGCGCGCCCACCGGCATCGACTATTTCCTTCGCAACGTCGTCGAGTCGCGATTGCGTACGTGCTGCGAGAACAAGACTCGCGCCGGCCGACGCACATCGAAGGGCCAGAGCGCGGCCGAGTGCCGGGCCGACTCCGGAGATGACTACTACACGGTCTTCGAGCAAGGCGGTCATGATTACCCCAGCATTCGGTTGTCGATGGCGGCCTGGCGCTGGGCAATGCGTGCTGCCCAGTCCTCGGCGGTGATGGCGTTGGTGTCGAAATGCGGCAGGTGCTTCGCAATATCTGCGACGGCGACGATGTCGACGGTGGGACCGTCCTGCGGCGTCAGCTCGCGGGACACGCGCTGCCAACGGAACTGCAGAATGCCGCGCGGATGTCCGACGGTTTCGATCCAGTTGGTGACACCGGGGTTCTTCTCGCTGACCACCATTCGGACCATCCCGTCCGGATCGACCTGGGCCTGGCCGTTGTTGAGGGAGGTCTGATGATTGACGTAGTCCAGTGAGATGTACCAGAGGCTCCCGAGTTGGAAGCCGAGATACGGTGCGTCGGAGGCGGGAACGGTGATGATCATCGCCTGCTCGTCGGTGAGTTCGTAATGTCCCACCGACGAGTACTGCGTTGCCAGCCCGCCCGGTGTCAGGCGTGGTTCGGTCATGGTGTTGACCGTGAGCTTGAGGTAGAACCACTCCGGGAACTGGAGCCACGTCTTGACCCGCGTGACCAGTGCCTTCCCAGCCCGGGCGTAACGCTTCTCGGTCTCTTCGGCGGTGAGAGGTGGCGGCGCTATCCCGATCGAATCGGTGCGCTCGATGCGGATCACACCGCGCTGCTGACTCCAGTCGCTGTAGACCTCGCGAACAACCAGCTGCGAGGATCCGGGCGCCAGGGTGTAGTAGTTGGCTCGGCCGTCGGCAGGGCCGGGGCCGAACCAAGCGACGAAGTTACCGTCGTCGTCTATCTCCAGCTCGCGGTCGTCGAAGGCGATTTCGCTGCCGGGAACGTTCGAGTTGGTGTAGTTCCCACTCAACACCTGGAAGCTGAGATCGGCTGTGGTGCCGCGCTTTCCGGTGACCTTGTATTCCTTGTCGTCGTTGATTCGGGCGCCGAAGTACAGAGTGTCGGGGTTGTCGAGGCCCATCTTGGTGAATGGTCCGGTGCCCTGGATGAAACTCGGATGGGTCTTTTCGCCGGCCCAGGCGGCATGCGTCGTCGCGATGATTCCGCCGGCCAGATATTGGTATCCCTCCAGTAGATCCTGTTCGGATCTGATGTGCGGCGCAGTCTCGATCAATTTCTCGGCTTCGGCGATCGCCTCGGCAAACGGGTCCGTCAGCACGCTGGCTCCTCACAGTTCCGACTATGTCGCCGGTCCAGAGCGTCGTGGTACAAATATGTACCTATTTGGTAGATGTTGGGTATTTCGACAATAGAACGCGTTCTAGGGAGTGGTCAATGGGTGGACCGGAGAAGACGCCTGAAGAGGGACGCCCGAAGGGGAGACAATCGCCTCCCACCGAACGGGTGGTTCAGGTGCTCGACTACCTCGTCGGTCGCCCTGATCAGCGGTTCGGGCTGTCGGAACTGGCCCGCGCGCTCGAGATCAGCAAGCCCACCTGCTTGGGAATCCTCACGGCGCTGGCTGATCGTGGATACCTGACTCGGGACGAGGTGTCGAAGACCTATGGGCTCGGTCCGGCCTTGATCGCGGCCGGACGTGCAGCTCAGCGAGGATTTGCCGTCGGACCCATTGCCCGCACCCATCTGGAGAAAGTGAGCACGGAGTTCGGGACGACGTGCACGGCGTCCGGTGTGATCGGTGATCAGATCAGCGTTCTCGAAGTGACCGGACCGATCGGCGCGCGTCGCGCTGCCAAGGTCGGTCAGGTGTACCCGTTCGCTCCGCCGGTCGGGCTGATGTACGTCCTCTGGGGTTCGGATCACGACATGGACAGTTGGCTGAGCAAAGAGCCGAGCCTGCCGGTGCGCTTGGATCGCGAGCGTCTGTGGAACGTGGTCCGCGAGTGTCGGGCTGCGGGGTATCTGGTCGAGAGTCTGGATCCCGTCGGGCAGCGACTGCACACGCTGATGGCGGGCGTTGCGACGCACGATCTTCCGCCGGAGGTGCGTGAACTGCTCGGTGAGATGGTCTCGAGCCTGGGCGAGAGGGTGTATCTCGGACGCGACATCAGCTCTGACGACGAGCATCCCGTCAGTCTCATCGCGGCCCCGACCTACGACGCCGAGGGGCATCAGGCCCTTGTGCTGACACTTTATGTGGGTGGGGCGATCACGGGCGCCGAGATCGAGCGCCGCGCCGCGGTGCTGGTTGCGGCGGCGGATGCGGTGACGGCGGAAGTTGGTGGCAGGAGTCCGGTTCGCGGTCTGTGACGTCTTATTGCCGGTCATTGACCTTTGGGTAGAACGAGTTCTATTCTGTGATTGCGTTCAATTTAGAACCAGTCCGGTACATAAATGTACCGATGCGGAAATGGTGTTCCGCACGGAGTACGTGATGCTCAGGAGCGAAAGACATGGCAACACTCCAGACCCCGCCCGCCTACGAGTTGTCGCATCTGCGAGCACTCGAAGCGGAGGCGGTCCATATTTTCCGCGAAGTCGCAGCGACTTTCGAAAAGCCGGTCCTCCTGTTCTCCGGAGGTAAGGATTCCGTCGTGATGCTGCACGTAGCGGCCAAGGCATTCTGGCCTGCCCCACTGCCGTTCGCTGTGATGCACGTCGACACCGGTCACAATTTCGACGAGGTGATCGAATTCCGCGACCAGACGGTCGATCGCTTCAACCTGCGTCTTGTCGTCTCCAGCGTGCAGGACGACATCGACGCCGGACGCGTCATCGAGGACACCGGAGTCGGTTCCAGTCGCAATCGCCTGCAGACGCACGCGTTGCTGCGCGGAATTCGCGACAACAAGTTCGACGCCGTGTTCGGTGGTGCTCGCCGAGACGAGGAGAAGGCGCGCGCCAAAGAGAGGGTGTTCAGCTTCCGGGACGAGTTCGGGCAATGGGATCCGAAGGTGCAGCGACCTGAACTGTGGAACCTGTACAACGGCAAACACCGTAAGGGCGAACATATTCGGATCTTCCCGCTCTCCAACTGGACAGAGCTCGACATCTGGCAGTACATCGAGAGCGAGCAGATCGACCTCCCCGGCATCTACTACGCCCATCGTCGCGAGGTGGTTCCACGCGACGGAATGTTGTTGGCACGCAACCGTTTCCTCGAGCTTCGCGCCGGCGAAGAGTCCTACGAGGCGTTGGTGCGCTTCCGTACGGTCGGCGACGCAACGTGTACCGGATGTGTCGAATCGTCGGCCGAAACACCGGGCGCTGTCGTGGAAGAAGTTGCGGCGAGCCGTATCACGGAGCGTGGCGCAACCAGAGCTGATGACCGGATTTCCGAAGCTGGCATGGAAGATCGTAAGAAAGAGGGGTACTTCTGATGCCGCAACTGCTGAGAGTCGCTACAGCGGGCAGTGTCGACGACGGAAAATCGACACTCATCGGCCGGTTGCTCTACGACTCCAAGTCGATCTTCGAGGACCAACTCGAGGCCGTGGAACGGAGCAGTCGAGAACGCGGCGACGAGTACGCCAACCTCGCGCTACTGACCGACGGATTGCGCGCCGAGCGTGAACAGGGCATCACGATCGACGTGGCCCACCGGTATTTCGCGACCCCTCATCGGAAGTTCATCATTGCGGACACTCCCGGGCACGAGCAGTACACCCGCAACATGGTGACCGGCGCGTCGACGGCCGATCTTGCCCTGATCCTGGTGGATGCTCGCAAAGGGGTGCTCGAACAGACGCGGCGGCACGCCTTCTTGTCCACTCTCCTGGGGATACCGCACCTCGTGCTGTGTGTGAACAAAATGGACCTCGTGGGCTGGTCTCAGGAACGGTTCGAGGAGATCAAGGAAGAATTCCGACAGTTCGCGATCAAACTGGACGTCCACGACCTGACGTTCATTCCGGTCTCGGCGCTGTTGGGGGACAACATCGTTGCCCGGACCGAGAACATGTCCTGGTACGACGGGCCTTCTCTGCTGCACCATCTCGAGCAGGTGCACATCGCGTCGGATCGCAATTTGATCGACGCGCGTTTCCCGGTGCAGTACGTGATCCGTCCGCAGAAGCAGACCGACGCCGACCTCCACGATTTCCGTGGATACGCCGGAACGGTGGCCAGTGGCGTCTTCAAGCCCGGCGACGAAATCGTGGCTTTGCCTTCAGGATTCACCTCGACGGTGAAGGCAGTCCACGGGCCGGGCGGTGACGTGATCGACGAAGCGTTTGCGCCCTCGGCCGTATGCATCGAGCTGACCGACGACCTCGACGTCAGCCGCGGGGACCAATTGTGTCGGCTCAACAACCGGCCGCAGGTCGGGCAGGAAATCGATGCGATGGTCTGTTGGTTGACCGAACAGACAACTCTGTCGGAGAACAATCGCTACTCGTTGCTGCACACCACGCGCTCCACGAAAGCGCAGATCGTCAAGCTCGACTACCGGCTGGACGTCAATTCTCTGCACCGCGACGAGAAGGCAGAATCTCTGTCCCTCAACGAGATCGGCCGCATCTCGATCAAGACGCAGCAGCCGTTGATGTTCGATCCCTACCGCCGCAACCGCGTGACGGGCAGCTTCATTCTCGTGGACGAGACCACGGGCAATACCGTCGCCGCCGGAATGATCAATGGTCCGACACTCAAGGAATCGCGCGTCGTCTGGCACAGTTCGGAGGTTTCTCGCGAGGAACGTGCGACTGCCGGCGCCACCGTCTGGCTCACCGGTCTCTCGGCCTCGGGTAAGTCGACGATCGCGGTGGAACTCGAGCGGCGGTTGGTGGCCGCGGGTATCCCGGCGTACCGCCTCGACGGCGACAACCTCCGGCACGGATTGAACGCGGATCTGGGATTCAGTGCCGATGACCGCGCCGAGAACGTCCGCCGAGTCGGCTCGGTGGCGCAGTTGTTCGCTGATTCAGGTGCAGTGGCAGTGGCCTGCCTGATAAGCCCGTACCGCGAAGATCGTGATCGAGTGCGGGCGGCGCACGAGGCCGCCGGGCTGAAGTTCGTCGAGGTCTACGTCGACACCCCGATCGAGCAATGTGAAGCCCGAGACCCCAAGGGCATGTACGCCAAGGCCAGGGCCGGGGAAATCACGGGATTCACCGGAGTCGACGATCCCTACGAAGCTCCGACAAGTCCCGAGTTGGTGATCAGACCCGAAGACGGAACGCCTACCGAACTTGCGCTGCGAATTATGGAAGTGTTGGACCGGTGAGCGAATCCACACACAGCAGAATCGCCGACGAGGCACTCGCGGCGGAATTGGCGCAGGCCGCCGGTGCGATCCTCCTGGGGATCCGAGCCGAGGGTCTTGGTGTCGACGGCGGTCGTGAACTGGGTCGCCGGGGCGACAAGGCCGCCGATTCCTACATCCTCGACCGGTTGGCTGCCGAGCGGCCGGGCGATGCCGTGCTCTCTGAGGAATCTGCCGACGATCGCAGTCGTCTGGATGCAGCTCGGGTCTGGATCATCGATCCGCTGGACGGCTCCAAGGAATACGGCTTGCCGAATCATGCGGATTGGGCAGTGCACGTGGCGCTTTGGGAGCGCGGTAGCGGAATTACCGCAGCCGCGGTTGCTCAGCCGGCGCTCGGAGCGGTGTACTCCAGTGGCGACGAGGCAGCTTCGGTTGCCGCCAACTCGCCGCTCCGCGTAGTAGTCAGCGGATCGCGACCACCCGCATTCACCGAAGCGGTGGCAGCCGAACTCGGCGCCGACGTGGTGCACATGGGATCGGCCGGCGCCAAGGCGATGGCGGTGGTGCGCGGCGAGGTCGACGCGTACCTGCACGCCGGTGGGCAGTGGGAATGGGATTCGGCTGCACCCGTCGGCGTCGCACAGGCGGCGGGACTGCATTGCAGCCGCATCGACGGTTCGCCGCTGCTCTACAACGAATCTCATCCGTACCTGCCGGATCTCGTGATCTGCCGACCTGAGTTGTCGGAGTCGATCCTGGGCGCAATTGCCAAGCACTCCACGGAGTGTGCGGTCAGCGGACGCGTCGCCATGGCGCGTGAATACGTGAACGCATTGCTCACTCATGACGCAACGAAGGTCCGCTTCGCCGCCGACGCCTGGCGGGTCGAGAACGGTCAGCGAACCGGTGACAGCGGCGCCTTCATCAGCAACGAGCTCGAACAAGGCCAGCAATATCGCGGAATCGTGGCGATACGTGAACTCGCGCTGCGTGAGTGGGGCGAGAGCGTAGTAGCCCGGTATCTGCTCGACCTCGGAACACCCGGCCAGGCACCGGCCGTCACGGTTTTCGTGACCGAGTACTTCGGGATACCGGCAGGCGAGATCGAAAGCATCCTGGCAATCATCGAACCCCACGAAGACGATTCGAAAGAGGCTGGAACACAATGACATCGGACAAACTGATCACCGATTTCTGTGCGCTGTGGGCAGACGCCGATGTTGCAAAGATCGTCGACTACTTCACCGATGACGTCGTTTATCACAACATCCCGATGGAGCCCGTGGTCGGTCGCGAGGCCGTCCGGGCGTTCATCGAGCAGTTTGTCGGTGCCTTCGGCAACATCGACTTTCAGATCAAGCGTCAGGTCGCGGACGGCAACACCGTCATGAACGAGCGCGTCGACGTCTTCACCATCAACGGCGCCGAGGTAGCGCTCCCGGTCATGGGGGTGTTCGAAGTCGAGGACGGAAAGATCAAAGCCTGGCGCGACTATTTCGACATGGCGCCGATCAATGCGGCAGCCGGCCAGGCCTGATCGGGGCGCCTACTCCGCGATGACAGCGTGCGGGTAGTCCGACGAGCGGTGCTGGAAACGCGTAATGGCGGGATTCACGATGACGCCGTCACGGATTTCGATGGCGCGGTCGACGGTCTCGTCTGCCTTCCAGGCCGTCTCTCCTGCCATCACAGTGGGCAGGTAGGGAAGAAGTGATTCGCTGATCTCCCACGACGCGGAGTTCCACAGGTACGACGGGCTGTGATCGACGCCGTAGTAAGTGATGTTGTCGCCGACGATGAAGGTCGGATCCGCGAACGAGGTGGGACGAGCCCAGCTGAACCCCATGCCTTCGTCGCACGAGACGTCGACGATGAGGCTGCCGGGTTGGAAGTCCATGAGATCTTCCTCGGTCAGGAACGTCAGTGGGGCGTCCGTGTTCTGCAGTACGCAGTTGACGACGATGTCGTGCTCGGCCAAGAAACCGGGCACCGGCACGCTGTGGTTGTCGAGCATGACGTGGCTGCCACGGACGTCACCGTTGTTGTTGTCGAACGAGACCATGCGCGCCGAGTGGATGGGGGAGCTGACGGCGGTGACTCCACGCTGGGTGAGGACGTCCACTTCGTGGATACCGTGCGCCTTGAGTGCTGTGACCGCGCCGCGTGCAGTGGCTCCGAAACCGATCACGGCAGCGGTGAGACGCCGGCCGTAGTCACCGGTGGAACCGATCAACTGCAGGGCGTGCAGTACCGAACAATAACCGGCGAGCTCGTTGTTCTTGTGGAACACATGCAGATTGAACGATCCGTCGCTGTGCCAGAAGTTCATGGCCTCGAAGGCGATGAGAGTCAGTTTCTTGTCGATCGCGATCTGTGTCAGTTCGGTGTCCTGGACACAGTGCGGCCAGCCCCAGAGAACCTGACCTGACCGTAGTTCGGCGAGGTCACGCACCAACGGCTTCGGTAGCAGAACCACATCGGTTTCCGCCAAAATCTGCTTGCGCGTGCGGATTCCGGCAACGAGGCGCGAGAGGTAGTCGTCGGAGTAGCCGAAGGGGTGACCGTAGCCTTCTTCGAGGTAGATCCGAGAACGTAGTTCGGCATCGATGCGATCGAAATGCGCAGGATGGATCGGCAACCGGCGTTCTGCCGGTTTGCTCGACTGTCCGATGACTCCAAGGGTGCGTGCGTTGTTCAATTGTGTATCTCTCGATAGGAGCAGGTAGAGATGTCAGGCAGGAGCCTGAGGGACTAGCAGAAGCCGCAGGAACGCTGGCAGATTGCCTCGGCCAGGACCGCGTGAAAGCGTGCTGGCTGCGCTGCTGTCGATCGCCGACGGCAACAGAAAGGCGCGTCGGTATGTGCTCAGTCTAGTCCGGAACGGCCCTCGCCCGGTGGCCGGGCGCTGTGTTGTGCTCCGCTGACGTGTGGCTACTGCTCGCGCAGGCGTGAATCCAGTACGGCCAGTTGAATTTTGCTGGCGTCCGCGTGTACCTGACGTCCTTTGTCGGTGACGTCGACGAAGACTCCGCGCCGGTCGGCCTCGCACAGTGCTCGCTGAACCAGTCCGGCCTTCTCGAGACGGGCCACGCTACGGGAGAGCGCGCTGGGACTCAGGTACATCTCCGAGGCAAGCTCCTGCATGCGTGGACGTTCGCACGTGGCGTCCATGAGTCGGTCGAGAGCCTCGAAGTCGCTCATGCTCAGCCCATGCGCCGACTGCATCTGGCGATCGAGTTCGCACGCGATGTCGTTGTAGCTGGTCGACAGCGAGCGCCAGGTGTTGCGCAATTCGGATTCCGACGTCACGACCGCATTCTAGTTGAAGACTCGATTACGTGCAATTGCATTAAATGCTTGTGCATTATGTGCATGTGCATCTATTCTCGCTGACGTGACTTGCACAGACTCGACACTCAAACCATTCGATTCGCCGGACGCCCCGGTTTCTACGGAATCCTCGGATCCGGCCACAGGGGAGGGCTGGTCCCTCAAGCTGTGGGGCATCCTCGCGGTGCTCTGCCTCGTGTTGTTCCTCGACGGTCTCGATGTGTCGATGGTGGGCGTCGCGCTTCCGTCCATCGGCAATGAACTGGGCCTGTCCACTACCTCGCTGCAGTGGATCATCAACGGCTACGTCCTCGGATTCGGCGGCCTGTTGCTACTCGGTGGACGTACCGCCGATCTTCTCGGGCGCAGGAAGGTCTTCCTGATCGCACTGACCGTGTTCGCAATCGCCTCGCTGGTCGGTGGCCTTGTCGACAACGGAACACTGCTGATCGCATCACGATTCGTGAAGGGATTGGCCGCGGCCTTCACCGCTCCGACCGCAATGTCCATTCTCACCACGACGTTCAAGGAAGGTCCGGCCCGTAACCGTGCGCTGTCGGTGTTCTCCGTGTTCGGCGCCAGTGGTTACTCGTCCGGTCTGATCCTCGGTGGGCTGTTGACCAGTGCCGGTTGGCGATTCACGTTCCTGATGCCGGTTCCGTTTGCCGTCATCGCGCTGATCGGTGGGTACTTCCTCATTCCGCGGGACCGTCCCGCAGATACCGGGGGACACGATCTCGTCGGCGCCGTCACCCTGGTGACGGGAATGCTTCTCACGGTGTACACGATGGTTTCGGCTCCGACCCGTGGATGGGCACACCCGATGACGCTGGGTTCGTTCGCCGTCGCAGCCGTGCTTCTGGCGACGTTCTTCTTCGTGGAGAAGAAGGTGGCGCATCCGCTTGTGCGACTTGGGCTTCTGCGCGTCGGCACTATCGTTCGTGCAAATCTGGCCATCATCGCGCTCTTCGGTTCCTACCTGAGCTTCCAGTTCATGATGACGATCTTCCTGCAGTCGGCCCTCGGCTGGTCGCCCCTGAAGATGGCGATGGCACTGCTCCCCGCGGGCATCATCGTCGCCTTCGGATCACCGTTCGTCGGACGGCTGGTCGACCTGTACGGCAGTGCCAAGCTCATCATCGCGGCACTGACGTCGCTCAGCGTCGGGTACCTCTGGTTCCTCTTCGCGGGCAGCGATTCACCGTCGTACGTCGTGGCGATTCTGCCGAGCGTCATCCTGCTCGGACTCGGATTCGCGCTGGGGTACACCTCGATCATGGCCCAGGCCACCTCGGGTGTCGACGACTCGGAGCAGGGTTTGGCGTCCGGGCTGGTGAACACCTCCGCTCAGGTCGGTGCGGCGCTCGTGCTCGCTCTCACCACTGCCCTCGTAACCGCTGGATCGCACACCGCGTCCGGCGCCGGTACCGCCGGATTCGAGCAGTTCCATCCCGGACTGATCCTGGTTACCGGAGTCGCGCTGGTGGGCTTGGCGATCACCGTCTCGCCGCTGTTACGTGGAAGGTCGCAGCGGGGAAGATCCGTGCGTGAAATGCGCGCTGAGGAAGAAAAGGAATTGGCCGAGGTCAACTGAATACTCGCTTCATCCGCGAATGCGCTCGGCCGCGTAGGGGACAATCCTGCGCGGCCGAGTTGCTGTGTCTGAACTATCGCGTGGCAGATTTCAGGGCAGCGTCTTTCAGTGCTACGTCGAAGGTCGTCGACGTAGCTTGCGAACCGAGAATCAAGGCAAGGCGCGCCAACATGGCTTCGCGGTCGGACGGATCAGCCTGATCCAGTGCATTCGACAGTGCCAACCAGACGTGTTCGCGGTGGCCCTCGTCGTCGACCACCGCAGTTGTCGCCGACTGTGCCGTATCGAAGTGCGTCGGCGCAGTGCCGGCGGTGAGGTGTTTGGCCACGTCGTTCAATTGCGTGGGATCGCTGATGCGGCACAGCACCAATCCGTCGGGCCGAATCACGAAGATTTCGCCGACACGAGCGCCGAGGGCAGATGCGAGATTGCCTTCGGCATCGGGAACCGTGGAGTCGGTAGTTCCCACGGTGATCACGCGTACGGTTTCCGGTGCAAGGGCCTGAGCAAGGATTTCGGCTTGCGTGTCGAGTTCGGATACCAGCTCAGCTGACAGTCCGAAAGCCAGCAGGCCGAATCCAGTACCGCGCAGACTGTTCAAGGAGGTAGATGAACCGTCCGCCGAGACCTGGACGACCCTGTCTTCCAACGGATCGCCGGGTAGTACGCCCTCGGCGCCCGCAGCTGTCGGCCACGTCAGCGGGGAGAGCCGGGCGTGCGTCGCACTCGACTGGCGCGGGTTGATGAGGTGCGCGAATTCGCTTCGCTTGGTGGCGATTTCGAGTACGGCATCGCGGGTGGTCCGGTAGCCGTGACTTCCCGGCGACATGATGAGCGTCGACTTGCCTGCGTTGTCGACGTTCTGCTGCCACGCGCTGCGACGTTCCTTCGAATACGCGTCGAGGATGGTGGAATCGGCAGCTCCGTTGATGACGGCGGCTAGTTGCCACACCAAGGTCTCGGCGTCTTCCATGCCCGAGTTCAGGCCGCGAACACCGAAGATCGGAACGAGATGCGCGGCGTCGCCGGCAAAAAGCACACGGCCGTGAGTGAAATCTTCCAGAGCGAGTGCGTGGGCGCGGTAGAAGCCGAACCATTCCAGGGTCCAGGGGATGTCGCTCTGGAGCCATTCGAGGTGACGCGTGATGCGGTCACGGATGCGATCTTCTTGCGTCTCCGCTTCCGGATCGTCCGAGGCGTCGAGCTGGTAGTCGATGCGCCAGATGTCCCGTGGTTGGCGATGCATGATGATCGTGGACCCCGGGTTGCTGGGTGCGTCGAACCACACCAGGCGCTCGGCCGGGAGTTCCGATTCCCAATGAATGTCGGCAATGACGTAGTTGCCCTCGTAGCTGTTGCCCTGCAAGCGGATTCCGCTGAGTTCGCGCATCTTGCTGCGTCCACCATCGGCGGCAACGACCCACGCCGCGCGCAGTTCGCGGGTTCCGAACGCGGTGTCGACGGTCAGAGTCACCTCGTCGTCACCGACGGAGATGCCGGCGATCGACGACGACCAGTGGAAGTTCACCAGTGGGTGAGCGAGCAGCTTGTCGGTCATGATCTGCTCGAACTCTGATTGCGAGACGTTGACCATGGGTCCACGCGCGTCGTGCTCGGCGGATGCCATGCGGAACTGCAGTACTTCCTGATCGCGGTAGTAACTCCGACCACCCACCCACGGCAGAACGATGTCTTCGAGCTCGGCACCGAAGCCGAGGCGTTCGGCAACTTCGAGGCTGTGGCGTGACACGCAGATCGCGCGACTGCCGAACGAGACCTGATCGGCCGCTTCGAGAATCGTGACGGCAATGCCGCGCTGCGCCAAGCCCATGGCTACGCCCATGCCGACTGGGCCGGCTCCGACGATCACGACGGGAAGTGCGTCGGCCGAAGGCGCCAGGGAGGCGAAGTCCTCGGGTGCGTACTTCTTCGGATGAAAGTAGGTCGACATGGTCACGAGGCTTTCTGTGCGGCAGTGTTTTTCGGGATCAATTGAGGTTCCGGGAGCAGCAGGATGGAAACCAGGCTGATCACGGCAATGATCACGAAGTAGGCGGTGATGGCGAACGAGGTGCCGAAGGCGGCGTAGAGCGCGGTGGCGATCATCGGGGCCAGACCGCCGCCGAGGATTGCGCCGATCTGGTAGCCGAGTGACGCTCCGCTGTAGCGGATGTGTGCGGGAAACAATTCGGCGAACAGTGCCGCTTGTGGGCCGGCGCAGCAGCCGAGCGTGAAGCCGAGGGCGATCATCGATACGAGCATCACCGGAACGATCGCTGTGTCGATCAGCGGAAAGAACACCGCTGCCGCCACTACCAGGGTGATCGAACTGCGGATGTAGACGGTCCGGCGTCCGAGAGTGTCCGACTTGTGAGCGCTGAAAGCCATTCCCGCCATCCAGAACGGGCAGGATGCGATGAGAAGAAAGAGCATCGTGGTCTTGCTGAAGCCGAGTTCGGTCTCGCCGTACTTGAGGACGTAAACCATGTACGCGTACGCGATTCCGTTGGTGGCTATGAAGGTTCCACCGGCGAGGAGCACAGTCTTCCAGTGTCTGGTGAGAACCTCGAGAATCGGCATGGACTCCGCCGGTGCCTCGGACTTGGACGCGGTGAACTCGTCACTTTCCTCGAGGCCGAGACGGATCCACATCGCAACGCCCACCAGAACTGCGCTGAGCAGGAACGGGATTCGCCATCCCCAGGAGTTGAATGCATCGTCGTCCATGAAGGCGGCGAGGGGGAGATAGACGAGATTGGCCACCAGTACTCCTGCGGGAACACCGATTTGTGGTGCGCTGCCGTACAGCCCCTTCCTGCCCTCCGGTGCGTTTTCGGTGGCGACCAGAACTGCGCCGCCCCACTCGCCGCCGACACCGAGTCCCTGAACGAATCGCAAGGTCACCAGGAGTATGGGGGCAAAGACGCCGATAGCGGCGTAGTTGGGTAGCAGCCCGATGGCAACGGTGGCGCAGCCCATCAGCATCAACGAGGTGACCAACATGGATTTGCGTCCGATGCGGTCGCCGAAGTGGCCCATCACGATTCCGCCGATGGGACGCGCGACGAATCCGACGGCGAGGGTGGCGAAGGCGGCGAGGGTGCCGGCCAGATCGGACGTGCCGGGGAAGAACTGCTTGCCGAGCACGAGTGCGGCGGCGGTGCCGTAGATGAAGAAGTCGTACCACTCGATGGCGGTGCCGACAAAGCTGCCGAGGGCGGCCTTACGCGCCTTGACCGTCGCGGCGGCGCGCGTTGCGGTCGGTGAGGCGATGGAGGTCATGAAGTGCCTTTCGAGATGAATGTGGCTTGAAGAAACAATGACGTGCGCCACAACAATTGAAAAGCGAAAGAAATGGAGGTTCTTGCACGGAAAATACGTGGAACCAGCTCCGCTGCCTGGTAGCGGGACTATTGGGCAGGTTCTGAGGGTGAAACGAATTCTATGAAAGCGCGTGCGACGCGGCTGAGGCGAGTGTTCTGGTGCCAAGCGAGAACTACGTGCACCGACGGCACGGCGGGGGAAGCGATGGTCTTGACGACCACCTCGAGCCCCTCGTACGTGACGTCGATCTTGGGCCGCTGGAGTAGCAGCGTCCAGCCGAGGCCACGGCCGACAAATGCCCGCGCCGTCTCGAAGTTCGCAGTTCTGTAGGCAACCTTCGGGGCGAATCCGCCTGCGCGACAGACGTCGAGCGCGTGTTTGGTGCTCGGCGGCGCGTCGAGGAGAACCATCGGGTGTTCCGCGAGGTCCGGAAGATGGATCGGTCGCTCGGACCGCGCGAGTGGGTGTTCTGCACCCAGGACGATCAAGGGTTCGCGGATGGCCAACGGAACTGTGCGCAATTGTGGAGACAGGTCCAGGTCGTAAGCGATTGCGAGGTCCAACTCGCCGTTCTCGAGATGTGTCTGGAGCCGATTCTGAGTGTCCTCGCGGAACTCCACCTGCGCGTCAGGATTCTCACGGGTGAACCCGGCGATCATCGACGGCAACACCGTCGGCCCCAGAGCGGGATAACAGCCGATCGCGATGGGCCCCGATACGCTTCCGCCGGTTCCGAGCGCATCGGATTCGAGTTCCCCGGCTTGCTGAAGTAGCGCCCGGGCGCGCACCAGAACGGATTCACCGGTGCGGGTCAGTTGAATGCCGAATGAGCGACGGCGAACGCACAGTTGAACTTTGAGCGCGCGTTCGAGTTCGGTGAGCGCCGCGGACAGGGCGGAAGGAGAGAGGTGCAGGCGCTCGGCCGCGGCACTGATCGTTCCGGTCTCGGCTACCGCGACAAACGCAGCAAGCTGACGCATCGTGTACGTGGGAGCAGGATCGATGCGAGGCATGAGATCGACAGTAGTCGGGTAGATTGCCCTGAATATTTTGGTGTGGCACCGTGAAGAGGTCGACGATCAATCGCTGACCTGCGTCTTCGTGGTGCCCCCGGCAGGATTCGAACCTGCGACCTTTCGCTCCGGAGGCGAACGCTCTATCCCCTGAGCTACGGGGGCGCACCGAACTTTCGGTGTGCCGATTGGGCTGCGTTAGCGTAGCGCATCACGGGGGGACAAGACCAAACCGGCACCCGTCTCGGCATGGCGTCCTCGCGTGAGGTAGTCGAGGATGCGGCCGGGGACCATGGTCGTCGAATCATCTGTACCGACTGACTCGGATGCTTTTTACGCCTAGGCTCGGCTCTGAGCACAGGCTCGGGCGGACTGCTCGGGCACCCTCGTGAGGTACGGGAGTCGTTGATGACCGATCACCACTATTCCGAAGACCAGCTCGCGCTCGACCTGAAGTGGTGGGCAGCGGCCAACTACCTGACCGTCGCGCAGATCTATCTGAAGGACAACACGCTTCTGCGGGAACCGTTGCGTGCCGAGCACATCAAGCCCCGACTGCTCGGGCACTGGGGGACCAGCCCCGGCTTGTCGATGATCTACACGCTCCTCAATCGGCACATCGTCGCCACCGGCGCAGACTGGCTTTACGTGACCGGTCCCGGGCACGGCGGTCCGGCGCTGGTCGCGTCGACGTATCTCGAGGGAACGTACTCGGAGATCTATCCGGAAGTCTCGGACGACGCCGAGGGCATCCACCGGATGTGTCGGCGATTCTCCGCTCCCGGCGGAGTGCCCAGCCATGTGAGTGTGCAGACACCCGGAAGCATCCACGAAGGCGGCGAACTCGGCTACGCCCTTGCCCATGCGGCCGGCGCTGCCTTCGATCATCCGAACCTCGTGGTGGCCTGTGTGATCGGCGACGGCGAAGCGGAGACCGGGCCGTTGTCCGGTTCGTGGAAGCTCCCGGCGTTCCTGAATCCACGACGCGACGGCGCGGTGTTGCCGATCCTGCACGTGAACGGTGCCAAGATCGCCGGGCCGACGGTCTACGGACGCAGCAGCGACGAAGACATCCAGGCCTATCTTGGTGGACAGGGGTGGGCGCCGATCGTCGTCTCCGGTGACGACCCCGACGCGGTGTTTCCTCAGCTGTATCAAGCGATCTCGCAGGCGCACGAGAAGATCCGCGAGATGCAGGGTGCCGCACGCCGCGGAGAGGAGTGGACGGGTTCGTGGCCGGCAATCGTGTTGCGGACGCCAAAAGGATGGACCGGTCCACACACCGTCGACGGAATTTTGGTCGAGGGCACACATCGTGCGCACCAGGTGCCGTTGTCCGGCGTGCGAACCACCGAATCGCATCTGCGGCAACTCGAAGAGTGGATGCGGTCGTACCGTCCGGACGAGTTGTTCGACGCCAACGGATCACTGGCCGCGGAACTGGCGGCGCTCTCGCCGACGGGGGACAAGCGCATGGGGAGCACTCCCTACGCGAACGGTGGACGACTTCGCGTCGATCTCCCGATGCCGCCGCTCGAAAAGTACGCGCTTCCCATCCAATCGCCGGGTTCGACCTTCCACGAGACGACGCGAGTGCTCGGCGAGCTTCTGCGCGACATCTACGCCGCCACGGAAACCGAGGACAGCGGCGGGATCTTCCGACTCTTCTGTCCGGACGAGACGGCTAGCAATCGCCTCGGCGCCGTATTCGAGACAACCGATCGCTGCTGGCAACTGCCGATCACCGACTACGACGACGGGCTGTCCGCGGACGGTCGTGTCATGGAGGTCCTCAGCGAGCACCTCTGCGAGGGTTGGCTCGAGGGCTATCTGCTGTCGGGCCGACACGGGATGTTCGCGAGCTACGAAGCATTTGCGATGGTGAGCGTGTCGATGCTCATCCAGCACGCCAAGTGGCTCCAACATGCCGTCGACCTGCCGTGGCGGGCGTCTGTTGCTTCGCTCAACGTGCTGTTGACCAGTACGTGCTGGCGCAACGACCACAACGGATTCAGTCATCAGGGCCCCGGCATGATCGACGCCGTTATTCCCTTGGCACCCAGTGTGATCCGCGTGTGGCTGCCGCCGGATTCCAACACGTTGCTCTCGATCTCGGATCACTGCCTGCGTAGTACCGACCACGTCAACCTGATAGTCGTGGACAAGCAACCGCACCTGCAGTACCTCACGCTCGAGCAAGCGCACGAGCACTGCGCGGCGGGCGCTTCGGTCTGGGAATGGGCCGGAACCGAGGCTCGCGGACAGGAACCGGACGTGGTCCTGGCCGCCGCGGGAGATGTGCCGACGCAGGAGATCCTGGCTGCTGCACAGTTGCTGCGCGATCACACACCCGAACTGATCACCCGCGTCGTCAACGTCGTCGATCTGATGGCCTTGCTGACGCCAACCGAGCATCCCCACGGATTCGGGGAGCGGGTCTTCCTCGATCTGTTCTCCGCGCAGACCGACGTCGTGTTCGCATTCCACGGATACTCGCGTGCCGTGCACGAACTGATTCACGGGCGTCCGAGTCCCGAGCGCTTCCACGTTCGCGGATTCAGTGAACAGGGAACAACCACAACACCGTTCGACATGGTCGTCCTCAACAAGATGAGCCGCTACCACCTGGTGATCGAGGCGCTACGACGCTCCAAGCGTCGGCCGGCCGGGGCGTCCGAGTTGGCGGAGTTCTGCCGCACACAACTCGAAAAGCACTCGCGTTACATCGTCGAGCACCTCGAAGACATGCCGGAAGTAGAAAACTGGACCTGGTCCTGAAATTCAGGACCAGGCCCAGTTGGGTCTGAACATTCTCGGCTCAGTTCAGTTCTGCTCAGTTCATGGGCAGTGGCACTGCGCCGCGAGCTGCCAACATGTCGGTCATCAGCTTGGACTCGCTCTGCTGCGTGTTGACCATCGTCTGCGCCAGGCTGCGCACCGGCCCCTCGGTGGCGTCGGCTGCTGCGTACTCCATCATCGGAAGCCCACCTTCGTGGTGACGAAGCATCAGCTGCAGGAACAAAGTGTCGAGTTGCAGACCTTCCGCTGCGCGGAGAGCCGCAAGGTCCTCGGGGGACGCCATGCCGGGCATGGTGTCGACCGGCCCGGAATGACTCATGTCCATCGTGGCCGAAGTCCCGTGCGATCCATGGCCGGAGCCCGAATCCGACGACATCCACTCCATGTACGGGCCCACCTTGGACAGCGGCTGATCCCACATGGTCAGCCACGCCTGCATCTGACCGAGCTGGTTCTGCTGCGTGGTCAAGATGTCGAACGCCAGCGTGCGTACGTCGTTGTCCGTGGACTTCGTCAGGGCGATGGACGCCATGTCGACGGCCTGGCTGTGATGCACGCTCATGTCCTGCGCGAAGCCCACGTCCACCGAATCCGAAGCCGGAACGGTCAGTGACGACTTCGCATCGGGTCCGAGGAGGTTGGTCAGTGCGCCGAGCGCAAAACCGACGGCGATCGCGCCGATCAGACCGATGATCAGCAGTGCGGTGCGCTGACTCGGCTTCGAAGACTGATCGGTGTTCGTCGAACTATCCACCGGCGGGAATCTGTTCGTCGGTGGCCGGGGTAGCGCCCGTGCCGTCCATCTGGATGGCGTCGGCGCCCGGAGGTGTCGGATCGAACGGCGACGTCGACGGAGTGAACAGCGGGTTGGTGCAGCTCGCGCCGACCTCGGGGTAGACGTTCGGGTTCTGGTTCAGCGCAGTGATGAACTGATCGATGCGATCGTCGTCGGCCTTGTCGATCTCGAGGCGATGGCCCCACGACTGCAGAGAAATGGGGCTGCTCTGACCGGGGTACGGCGACATCAGCATGTAGGACTTGCCGTTCACGCGTCCGGCGAGACTGTCGATCTGGTCCTGGTCGACGAGATCGGGGTTGTACGTGATCCAGATGGCGCCGTGCTCGAGCGAGTGGACGGCGTTCTCGGTGCGAATCGGGTCGGCGTACACGGTTCCGGTGCAGTTAGCCCAGGTGGCGTCGTGCGGGCCACCGAACGGCGGGGTCTGGTCGTACGCCACGCGCTGAGTGGAATCGACGTGCTGGCCGGCCGGGTACTCGATCTTGAGGACGCCGTCGATCTTGTCGGACGGATCCTTGTTCTCGGAGCTGTACTTGTACGGCTCAAGGGCCTGCCGCTCCTCGACCTTGGGCCACAGATTGATACCGAGCACGGCGATGAGTGCGAGCACAGCCACACCGGCGCCGATCGACAGCCAGGGGATCTGGCGGGGAGCGGGGACGCCGCCCTTGCCCTTCTTGGCCGGCCGACTGTTCTTGTTGGCGGCCTTGATGGCCTTGGCTGATTTGGCCCCGGAGTTCTTGTTGGGACCGCGACTATCGGAACCGCTTGGCATCGATTGGGCTCTTTCGGTGTGTGGGCTTGAGGTGTGGCGCGCCCGCGCATGAAGGTACGCGGTGGTAGCTCGGGCATTACCACTGTACTTTCCGAGTCTGAGGGCAAACTTTGAGAGTGGCGTGCGACACGCCACAGCGGCCCCGCGCACGTTCACGGAGAGCGAGGCGTGAGGCGAGTCTCCACTTCCGGTGTGCAGGCAATAGGATGAATACCTGTGACTCCAGCTGACCTTGCCGAACTGCTCCGCGGAACCGCAGCGAGCGTCCTTGCCGATCGTGGCCTCGACGTATCCGTGCTACCCGAAACCCTCACCGTCGAGCGACCACGCAACCCCGAGCACGGCGATTACGCCACCAACATTGCCATGCAGGTAGCCAAGAAGGTCGGCACGAATCCCCGCGAGCTGGCGGGCTGGATCGCCGAAGCCCTCACCGCTGCCGACGGAATCGAATCCGCCGAGATCGCCGGGCCCGGCTTCCTCAACATTCGGTTGGACAAGGACGCCCAGGGCGCGATCGTCGTGTCGGTTCTCGAAGCCGGTGCGTCGTACGGCTCGGGTGACTCCCTCGCCGGCAAGAAGATCAACCTCGAATTCGTCTCCGCCAACCCCACCGGACCGATTCACCTCGGTGGAACCCGTTGGGCCGCAGTCGGAGACGCGCTCGGACGCATTCTGTCCGCGCAGGGTGGTTTGGTAACACGTGAGTACTACTTCAACGATCACGGTGCCCAGATCGACCGCTTCTCGCGTTCGCTGATCGCTGCAGCGAAGGGTGAACCTGCTCCCGAAGACGGTTACGCCGGTGCATACATCGCCGACATCGCCGCCTCGGTTCTGAAGCAGCGTCCCGACGTCATGGATCTGCCTGCCGACGAGCAGCAGGAAACCTTCCGCGCCATCGGCGTCGAATTGATGTTCACGCACATCAAGCAGACCCTGCACGACTTCGGCGTCGACTTCGACGTCTACTTCCACGAGAACTCGCTCTTCGAATCCGGTGCGGTCGAGAAGGCCGTCGAATCCCTCAAGGGTTCGGGCAACCTCTTCCACGAAGACGGTGCGTGGTGGCTCAAGAGCACCGACTACGGCGACGACAAGGACCGCGTCGTCATCAAGAGCGATGGCAACGCCGCCTACATCGCCGGTGACATCGCCTACTTCCAGAACAAGCGCGCCCGTGGGTTCGACCTCTGTATCTACATGCTCGGCGCCGACCATCACGGTTACATCGGCCGTCTCAAGGCTGCCGCTGCCGCATTCGGCGACGATCCGGACACCGTCGAGGTGCTGATCGGCCAGATGGTCAACCTCGTCAAGGACGGCACTGCCGTCAAGATGAGCAAGCGTGCAGGCACCGTCATCACCCTCGACGACCTGGTCGAGGCAATCGGCGTCGACGCCTCGCGTTACGTCATGATCCGCTCGTCGGTCGACTCGAGCATCGACATCGACCTCGACCTGTGGACCAAGACCAGCAGCGAGAACCCCGTCTACTACGTGCAGTACGCGCACGCACGCCTCTCGGCGATCGCTCGCAACGCCGCAGACCTCGGTCTGTCCGCCGACGCGAGCAACCTCGCCCTGCTCACCGTCGAGCAGGAGGGTGACCTCATCCGCACGATCGGCGAGTACCCACGCGTCGTGTCGAGCGCTGCGAATCTGCGTGAGCCGCACCGTATTGCCCGCTACCTCGAAGAACTCGCGGGTGCGTACCACCGCTTCTACGGCGCGTGCCGCATCCTTCCGCAAGGCGACGAAGACGCCACCGACGTGCACCGCGCGCGTCTGGCTCTCTGCGCCGCCACCCGACAGGTCCTGGCCAACGGTCTCGAACTGCTCGGCGTCACCGCACCGGAGCAAATGTGAACGCGCACCCCGCCGGCCCCAAGCACGCCGAGCAGTTGCAGGCCCCCGGCTTGCCCGACCGTCCGACCAGCCCCGAAGCCTTCGGCGAACTCTCACCGCAGGTGTGGCCGCGCAACGCTTCTCGTGGCGACGACGGTGAAGTGACCCTCGCGGGTGTCAAGGTCGGTGAACTTGCCGAGAAGTACGGCACCCCGCTGTTCGTCATCGACGAGGACGACTTCCGCTCGCGCTGCCGTGACATGGCCCGCGCCTTCGGCCCGGATGCCAAGGTGCACTACGCATCCAAGGCATTCCTCTGTGGCGAGATCGCACGCTGGGTCGCCGACGAAGGCCTCTCGCTCGACGTCTGCTCCGGCGGCGAACTGGCGATCGCGTTGCACGCGGACTTCCCGGCCGAGCGAATTGCCATGCACGGCAACAACAAGTCAGTCGCCGAACTGGCCGCTGGTGTCGCCGCGGGCGTCGGACACGTCGTGCTCGACTCGTCGATCGAGATCGACCGACTCGATCGTGTCGCCGGTGAGGCCGGTGTCGTTCAGGACGTGTTGATCCGACTGACCGTCGGCGTCGAAGCGCATACCCACGAATTCATCTCCACCGCACACGAGGACCAGAAGTTCGGTTTCTCGCTGGCCGGGGGAGCGGCGATCGACGCAGTCCGTCGCGTCTTCGCTGCCGACAACTTGCGACTGGTCGGCCTGCACAGCCACATCGGTTCGCAGATCTTCGACGTCGACGGTTTCGAGGTGGCAGCGCACCGCGTGATCGGTTTGCTCCGCGACGTCGTCACCGAGTTCGGAGTCGAGAAGACCAAGCAGATTTCGATCATCGATCTCGGCGGCGGCATGGGGATCTCGTATATCCCCTCCGACGACCCGCCGCCCGTCGACGAACTGGCAGCAAAGCTCGGCCACATCGTGCGCAACGAGTCCGCACTGGCCGGATTGCCGGAGCCGACGCTTGCCGTCGAACCCGGCCGCGCCATCGCCGGACCTGGCACGGTGACGCTCTACGAGGTCGGCACCATCAAGGACGTCACGGTGGGTAGCTCGCTGACACGCCGCTACATCAGCGTCGACGGCGGGATGAGCGACAACATCCGCACGTCCCTCTACGGTGCGGAGTACGAAGCCAAGTTGGTTTCGCGAACTTCCGAGGCTGATCCCGTCGTTGCACGTATCGTCGGTAAGCACTGCGAGTCCGGTGACGTGGTCATTCGGGACACCTGGATGCCCGAGGACGTCGGGCCCGGTGATTTACTAGCGGTAGCAGCGACCGGTGCATACTGCTATTCGATGTCGAGCAGGTACAACCTGCTCACCCGCCCAGCCGTGGTGGCGGTGCGTGACGGAGTCTCACGCGTGATTCTGCGGAGGGAAACAGTGGAAGATCTGCTCAGCTTGGAGGTATCGCAGTGACGAGCGAATCGGCGCATCGCGCTATCGGTGTGGCCGTTCTCGGCCTCGGCAACGTCGGGAGCGAGGTCGTCCGGATCATTCGTGAGCAGGCCGAGGAACTCGAAGCTCGCGTCGGCGCCCCGTTGGAACTGCGGGGGGTTGCCGTCCGCCGTATCGGCTCGGACCGCGGAATTCCCGAGGAACTGCAGACGACGGACGCCGAGTCCCTGGTCGGTCGTGACGACGTCGACATCGTGGTCGAGGTGATCGGCGGAATCGAGCTCCCTCGCAAGCTGATTCTCTCTTCGCTCAACTCCGGCAAGTCGGTCGTGACCGCCAACAAGGCGCTGCTCGCGGACCACACCGGTGAATTGGCGGAGGCTGCAGAGGCCAACTCTGTCGACCTGTACTTCGAGGCCGCTGTTGCCGGCGCGATCCCCGTGATCCGCCCGCTCACACAGTCGTTAGCCGGAGACCGTGTCAACAAGGTCGCCGGAATCGTGAACGGCACCACCAACTTCATCCTCTCCGCGATGGACGAGACCGGCGCCGACTACGAAGAGACCCTCGCCGAAGCCGGACGCCTCGGATACGCGGAAGCCGACCCGACCGCGGACGTCGAAGGCTACGACGCCGCGGCGAAGGCAGCGATCCTCGCGTCGATCGCGTTCCACACCCGCGTCACTGCCGCGGACGTGTACCGCGAAGGAATCTCCACGATCACCTCCGCCGACCTGGCGTCGGCGAAGGCACTCGAGTGCACGATCAAGTTGCTCTCGATCTGCGAGCGCATCGTCACGCCCAAGGGCAAGGAGCGGATTTCCGCTCGCGTGTACCCGGCGCTGGTTCCGCTCAGCCATCCGCTGGCCTCGGTCAACGGCGCGTTCAACGCCGTTGTCGTGGAAGCAGAGAACGCCGGCCGGCTCATGTTCTACGGCCAGGGCGCAGGCGGCGCCCCCACCGCTTCCGCGGTGATGGGTGACCTGGTGATGGCTGCGCGCAACAAGGTTCACGGCGGCCGCGGCCCCCGCGAGTCCAAGTACGCCAAGCTGAAGGTCGCCCCGATGGGCGACATCCTCACGCGCTACTACGTGAACATGGAGGTCGCGGACAAGGAAGGTGTGCTGTCCGCAGTCGCCGCCGAGTTCGCCAAGCACGGCGTGAGCATCTCCGTCGTCCGCCAGGAGGGCGCCGGCGCCGGCGCGCGTCTGGTGGTCGTCACTCATGTAGCAACCGACGCGGCTCTCTCCGAGACCGTGGCGGCTCTCAACGAACTCGAATTCGTCACCGCTGTGACCAGCGTGCTGCGACTGGAAGGCACTGAACAATGACCGGCATCGTCAACCCCGTCCACAAGGCATGGCCGGGTCTCATCGAGGCATACCGGGACCGTCTCGCGATCGGTGACAACTGGAAGACCGTCACCCTGCGCGAAGGCGGCACCCCGCTCCTGCCGGCCGGCCACCTCTCCGAGATCACCGGCTGCGACGTCTACCTCAAGGTCGAGGGTCTCAACCCCACCGGTTCCTTCAAGGACCGCGGCATGACGATGGCCGTCACCGACGCCTTGGCCCGTGGCCAGCGTGCAGTTCTGTGCGCGTCCACCGGCAACACCTCCGCCTCGGCCGCTGCGTATGCAGCCAAGGCAGGCATGACCTGCGCCGTGCTCATCCCGCAGGGCAAGATCGCCATGGGCAAGCTTGCGCAGGCAGTCATGCACGGTGCCAAGATCATTCAGGTCCAGGGCAACTTCGACGACTGCCTCGAGCTGGCACGCAAGACCACGGCCGAGTTCCCCACCATCGGCCTCGTCAACTCGGTCAACCCGGTGCGCATCGAAGGCCAGAAGACCGCGGCATTCGAGATCATGGACGTCCTCGGCAAGGCTCCCGACGTGCACGCACTCCCGGTCGGAAACGCCGGTAACATCACCGCGTACTGGCGCGGATACTCCGAGTACTACGCGGACGGTCTGACCACGGTCAAGCCCCGCATGCTCGGCGTCCAGGCAGCCGGAGCGGCTCCGCTGGTCAACGGTGCACCCGTCAAGGATCCCGAAACCATCGCCACCGCAATCCGAATCGGTTCTCCCGCGTCCTGGAACGGCGCTGTCGCCGCGAAGGAAGAGTCGAACGGTGCATTCCGTGCCGCCACCGACGAGAAGATCCTCGAGGCTTACCGTCTGATCGCCGCCACCGAGGGCGTCTTCGTCGAACCGGCGTCGGCAGCCAGCGTCGCCGGCCTGCTCGCCGCACGTGCAGAGGGCTGGCTCGAGCCGGGCCTGACCGTCGTGTGCACGGTGACCGGTAACGGTCTCAAGGATCCTGACACGGCTTTGAAGGGTATGCCGAACGTCGAGCCGATCGGTGTCGATCCCGTTGCCGTCGCGGCTGCCCTCGAGCTTGCATAGTGTCCGTGGATTCATCGACCACTCCGCGGAATCCGGTGTCTGACATGACTATAACCCTGCCTATCGGCCTTTCGGTGACTGCTCGCGTCCCGGCCTCGAGTGCAAACTTGGGGCCGGGGTTCGACACCCTCGGTCTGGCGTTGGGGTTGTACGACGAAATCGTGGTCACCACAACGGATTCAGGCCTTCAGATTCGCGTCGAAGGTGAAGGCGCTGCCGACGTGCCCTGGGGTCCTTCGCATCTCGTGGTCCGCGCCATCGAGCGTGGTCTCGAGGCGGCCGGAGTGTGGGCCAGTGGCCTGGACGTGTTGTGCCGCAACGCGATTCCACATTCGCGCGGGTTGGGATCCTCGGCTTCCGCGGCTGTCGGTGGATTGGCAGCAGCCAACGGTCTGGCGCGCGCTCTCGATGCCGAGATCGGCTTGACGGAAGAGCAGTTGGTTCAACTCTCGTCCGAGTTCGAAGGTCACCCGGACAACGCGTCTGCCAGTGTTCTCGGTGGCGCAGTCGTCTCGTGGAGTTGCCCACCGGCAGTCGAAGGCGACGAGCCGATCTACTCCGCGGCCAAACTCGACGTCCATCCCGACATCCGTGCTGTGGCACTGGTTCCCGAGGAGCGGTCGTCCACCGCACACACTCGCGGGCTCCTGCCCGAATTGGTTCCGCACCAGGATGCCTCGTTCAACGCGAGCCGCAGCGCGCTCGCCGTCGTTGCGCTCACTGCTCGGCCCGATCTGTTGATGGCGGCCACCGAGGATCGCCTGCATCAGGCGCAGCGCGCGCCCGCGCTTCCGCTCACGACGCGATGGATCGGGATCCTGCGCGAGGCGGGTATCGCTGCGACCGTTTCGGGAGCCGGCCCCACCGTGTTGGCGCTCAGCACAGAACCTTTCCCCGTCGAACTCGCGGAAGCGGCGCGGGCAGACGGACTACGTGTGCTCGAATTGGACATCGCCGACGGCGTCGAAGTATCCACGACGACGGTCTGATCCCTGCCTTGGTCCAGGTGATCGCCCACTACCGATCGGTAGTGAACTGACACACCCAGTCGTCCAAATTCTTGCCGGACTCAGGTTTGGGCGCTATCCTGGGCTATGTCCGTACATCGTGCGCGTCAGTCGCCGGTGCATCACCAGGGGGCAAAACTCCTTCCCAATCGGGGTCCACAGTCCTTGGCATGATTCTCGCAGGCATGATCCTCACGCTTGTACCTTCTCCGAAGGTTTGAATCCTCCGCGGATCGAACACTCAGAGGTTCCATCACTCTGGGGTTCAACACACGGGGGAGTGAATCGTCGACGAAGGCGCGTTGGGCAGGTTTGCGAGCGCATGAAAAGTTTGAGGCGAGAGTTTCCGACAATCATGTGACGGCGGACAAGCCGGCAGTTCTGGACAGCAACCACGTACGGCACCACCGAGTTCGGTATTCAATCGAACTGCGGGACGAACCCTCGACTTTGCGCAGTGCGAGTGAGGGAAGGAAAGGACCTCCGTGACCGATACGGACCTCATCGCCACTTCTGCACCCGCCGGGTCGGAATCAGGCGACAATTCTCAGGCGTCATCTTCAGCATCGAACGGTGCGGTGGCGACCTCCACGAAGCGTGCCGAAACGCGCCGTGGTGCCGGACTCTCCGGCATGGTGCTCACCGAACTCCGCACTCTTGCGGGTGAACTGGGCATCAAAGGCACTTCCGGCATGCGCAAGGGTGACCTGATCGCAGCCATCAAGGAGCGCCAGGGCGGCAGCGCGAAGGCTGCACCCGCACAGAGTGAACTCACTCTCGACGACGCACCCGTTGCGCGCACTCGTGCCAAGAGCACTCGCGCCGCACGCACCGAAACCCCCGCAGCCGAAACAGCTCCGGCAGCCGAGTCGGCTCCTGCCGAGGCCGCGCCTGCGCGTACGGAATCCGCCGAGGATTCCGATCAGAGCGCACCCCGTCGCGGACGTCAGCGTCGTGGCGCCGCTCGTCGTGCAGGTTCACCCGACCAGGGCGAACTGAGCATCGAGCAGGAAGCGCCTTCGGCGAAGTCCGACGCGGACACCGCGAAGGCCGCCGATTCTTCGAAGGTCGCCGAGACCGCCAAGGCCGAGGCTCCGGCCGAGCGTCCTGCGCGCACCGAGGGCAAGTCCGACGCTGATCAGGCTCCCGCCGAGCAGGGCAACGAGCGTCCCCGCCGCGAGCGCAACCGCGACAACCAGGGCCAGCGCGACAACCAGGGCCAGCGCGAGAACCAGGGCAACCGGGGCAACCAGGATCGCCAGGATCGCCAGGACCGCCAGGACCGCGGCAATCAGAACAACGCCGGCCAGAACAACGCCGGTCCTCGCACAGACAACCGCAACAACGGGCCGGACGACGACGAAGAGGGTGGACGCGGACGCCGCGGACGCCGTTTCCGCGAGCGCCGTGGCCGTGGTCGTGACCGCGGTGAGGGTGGCGCACCCAACGATTCACGCGAGACCGAGATTCGTGAGGACGACGTCCTTCAGCCGGTCGCCGGCATCCTCGACGTCCTCGACAATTACGCCTTCGTGCGTACGTCCGGGTACCTCGCCGGTCCCAACGACGTCTACGTCTCCATGAACCTGATCCGCAAGAACGGCCTTCGCCGTGGCGACGCCATCACCGGTGCCGTCCGCGTCTCGCGTGACGGTGAGCAGGGCAGCCAGCGCCAGAAGTTCAACCCGCTGGTTCGCATCGACACGGTCAACGGCGGCGACGTCGAGGCCGCGAAGAAGCGCCCCGAGTTCAACAAGCTCACGCCGCTGTACCCGAACCAGCGTCTGCGCCTCGAGACCGAGCAGCACATTCTCACCACGCGTGTCATCGACCTGGTGATGCCCATCGGTAAGGGCCAGCGCGCCCTCATCGTGAGCCCGCCCAAGGCAGGTAAGACCAGCGTGTTGCAGGCGATCGCGAATGCCGTCGCCACCAACAATCCTGAGTGCTACCTGATGGTCATCCTCGTGGACGAGCGTCCCGAGGAAGTGACCGACATGCAGCGCAGCGTGAAGGGTGAGGTCATTTCCTCCACCTTCGACCGCCCGCCGGGAGATCACACCGCAGTTGCCGAGCTGGCAATCGAGCGTGCGAAGCGCCTGGTCGAGATGGGTAAGGACGTCGTCGTACTGCTCGACTCCATCACGCGTCTGGGTCGTGCGTACAACAACTCCTCGCCGGCGTCGGGACGCATCCTCTCCGGTGGTGTCGACTCGACGGCGCTCTACCCGCCGAAGCGTTTCCTCGGTGCTGCCCGCAACATCGAGAACGGTGGATCGCTCACCATCATCGCTACCGCAATGGTCGAGACCGGATCCACCGGCGACACCGTGATCTTCGAAGAGTTCAAGGGCACCGGCAACGCCGAGCTCAAGCTCGATCGCAAGATCGCCGAACGCCGCGTGTTCCCGGCCGTGGACGTCAACCCGTCCAGCACGCGTAAGGACGAGTTGCTCCTGAGCCCAGACGAAGCTGCGGTGCTGCACAAGCTCCGCCGCGTCCTGTCCGGTCTGGACTCGCATCAGGCCATCGATCTGCTGATCGATCGACTGAAGAAGAGCAAGAACAACCTCGAGTTCCTGATGCAGGTCTCCAAGACCGCACCGGGTGCGATCGACGACTGATCGACTCGACGTCAAAGGCCCATAACCAGCTGGTTGTGGGCCTTTTGCGTGGGCGGAACAAAACCGAGGGGCAGTGCGTTGACAACTTCGTACAGCCACCCCGAGGCGTGCGAGATGCGGATTATCCGGTGAGGTACCGCATCTGGCATACTGAACGGCCGAGTCCGGTTCCGGTTCACGATGTCGATTGGCGACGTCGACCCGGCGACCATTGAAAGGGACACCATGAAGGCAGGAATCCACCCAACCTACGTAGCGACCACCGTCGTCTGCGGTTGCGGTAACACGTTCGAGACCCACAGCACCAAGGAGTCCGGACGCATCAACGTCGAGGTTTGCTCGCAGTGCCACCCGTTCTACACGGGCAAGCAGAAGATTCTCGACACCGGTGGACGCGTCGCTCGCTTCGAGGCTCGCTACGGCAAGCGCGCAGACAGCAAGGTCCCGGCCACCGAGTCCTAGCTGTTCCGCCGACGCCCGATCTGCCATGCGCAGATCGGGCGTCGGCTTTTTTGTGCCTGCACTCGGTTTGCGCGTTTCCCGGGTCCCGGCGTCGAAATACCTTCAAGCGCGCACCGTAGGAATCGAAACTCAGAGCGGAGCGAACCATGGCAGGCGCAACCCAGCCCTCGGCCATCGACGACATCTTGGCGGAGCACGCCGGTCTCGAAGCACAGATGTCCGATCCGGCGCTGCACAACGACCCTGCCGCTGCCAGGCGCGTCGGTAAACGGTTCTCCGAGCTCTCACCGATCATGTCGACGTACAACAAGCTCACCGCTGCGCAGGACGATCTGGAAGCCGCGCGCGAACTAGCCGCCGACGATTCCAGCTTCGCCGCCGAGATCCCCGATCTCGAAGCCGAGGTCGCGCAGCTCGAGCAGACGCTTACCGATCAGTTGGCGCCGCGTGACCCGCATGACGGCGACGACATCGTCCTCGAAGTGAAGTCCGGTGAGGGCGGCGAAGAATCCGCGCTCTTCGCCTCGGACCTGGCCCGCATGTACGTCCGCTACGCGGAACGGCATGGCTGGCGCGTCGAGATTCTCGACGCGACGGTCTCCGATCTCGGCGGATACAAGGAAGCCACGCTGTCGATCAAGAGCAAGTCGGACACCCCGGACGGAGTGTGGGCGCGGCTGAAGTTCGAGGGCGGCGTTCACCGCGTCCAGCGAGTGCCCGTCACCGAATCCCAGGGACGCGTTCACACTTCGGCTGCCGGCGTTCTGGTCTACCCGGAGCCCGAAGAGGTCGAGCAGGTCCAGATCGACGAAAGTGACCTGCGTATCGACGTCTACCGTTCGTCCGGCAAGGGCGGTCAGGGCGTCAACACGACCGACTCTGCTGTCCGAATCACGCACCTTCCGACCGGCATCGTCGTCACCTGCCAGAACGAGCGTTCGCAGCTCCAGAACAAGGCGCGCGCCATGCAGGTCCTTGCAGCCCGTTTGCAGGTAGTCGCCGAGGAAGCCGCGGACGCTGAAGCGTCGGCAGGTCGCCAGAGTCAGGTTCGGACGGTGGACCGTTCGGAGCGCATCCGCACCTACAACTTCCCCGAGAACCGCATCACCGATCACCGCATCGGATTCAAGTCGCACAACCTCGACGCGGTGCTCGACGGTGAGCTCGACGCACTTCTCGATGCATTGGGCAAGGCGGACCGAGAGGCGCGTCTCGCGGCCGAGTAGATGCAGACCATGACTGACCTCCATCCCGCCGGGAACTCGGTGAACCGCGTGTCGGTCGAGCGTGGCAGGCTGTACCCGTGAGTCGACTTCCACTTCGTTTGGCGCTGATCGAAGCTGCAAAACAGCTCGACGCCGCAGGTGTGCCCAGCCCACGCACCGACGCCGAGTTGTTGGCATCCCACCTGCTCGGGGTCGAACGCACGCGTCTCGGACTGATTCCGTTGGTCGATCCCGAGGTCATCGCGGCCTTCGACGAGTTGGTTGCCCAACGCGTGAAGCGGATTCCGTTGCAGCACATCATCGGAGTCGCGTCGATGGGCAACATCGACGTCGCTGTCGGGCCGGGTGTCTTCATTCCGCGGCCGGAAACCGAACTGCTCATGGGTTGGGCACTCTCGTTCCTCGAAGGTTGCGGAAGCAAGCCGCCGGTAGTTCTGGACCTGTGCACGGGATCGGGTGTACTCGCGCTGTCCATCGCCGAGGCCCGTCCGGACGCCGTCGTTCACGCCGTGGAGAAGGAGCCCGCCGCGTTGGCGTGGGCGCGTCGTAATGCTGCCGACCGCGAGGCCGCCGGTGATACACCGATCCATCTGCATCAGGGCGATGTCACCGATCGGAACCTGTTGCCAGGGCTCGAGGGCGGCGTCGATCTGGTCGTTTCCAATCCGCCGTACATCCCCGAAGGCGCGCAATTGCAGCCTGAGGTCATGGATTACGACCCGCACACCGCACTGTTCGGTGGTACCGACGGTCTGTCCGTCATCAAACCCATGATCAGCAACATCGCGCGGTGGCTTCGAATCGGCGGCGCGGCAGGCATCGAGCACGACGACACCAACGGGGACGGCGTCGCTGCGCTGTTCTCGGCGCGCCGGGTATTCGGCGAGGTCGCGCAGCATCCAGATCTTGCCGGTCGTCCGCGATTCGTCGTCGCCAGACGTGTCGCCACCGACGTCGAAGCACAGCGGAATCGAACGCCCGAAGCGCAGAGTGAAAGGATGGCTGAGTGAGCACCGTGTACGACTGCAGTCAGACAGATTCCCGAACCGCAGGCTTGGCCGCCGCGAAGAACGCGCTCAAGGCCGGCCGACTCGTAGTTCTCCCTACCGACACCCTTTACGGACTCGCCGCCGACGCGTTCGACAGCGAAGCTGTCACGAGTCTGTTGCGCGCCAAGGGACGCGGGCGAGACATGCCCGTCCCGGTACTGGTCGGATCGTGGAACACCATCGACGGGCTCGTCTACAGCGTGCGCCCGCAGGCACGGGATCTGATCCGCGCCTTCTGGCCCGGCGGACTGAGCCTGGTCGTCGAGCAGGCGCCTTCACTTGCCTGGGACCTCGGTGATACCCGCGGAACCGTCATGCTCCGCATGCCTTTGCATCCGGTTGCCCTCGAATTGTTGCGCGATGTCGGACCGCTTGCCGTCTCGAGCGCCAACATTTCGGGGCGTCCGCCGGCAACTACCGTCGAGGAAGCCCGAGATCAGCTCGGCGGATCTGCCAGCGTGTATCTCGACGGGGGCAAGGCCGAACATGCCGTTGCTTCGACGATCGTCGACCTGACCGGCAATTCACCGCGTATCTTGCGAGTGGGTGCCGTCTCGGCAGAATCCATCGCCGAGGTATTGGGCACCAGTCCGGAAAGTCTCGTAGAGGGAGTTTCGTAACGATGGTCGGCGCCGGCGGCGAGCGCGCGGGGGAATCCACGTATTGGGGACCGGATTTCGGTGAGCTTGCCACGGCAGACCCCGAGATCGCGGCTGTTGCGCTGGCCGAACTCGAGCGTCAGCGCGACGGACTTCAACTCATCGCGAGCGAGAACTTCACCAGCTCCTCGGTACTGGCTGCCTTGGGTTCGACCCTGAGCAACAAGTACGCCGAGGGTTATCCGGGTCGGCGTTATTACGGCGGGTGCGAGTACGTCGACGTAGCCGAGAATCTGGCGATCGACCGGGCAAAGGCACTGTTCGGCGCCGAGCACGTCAACGTCCAACCGCATTCGGGGGCCACCGCGAATCTCGCGGTGTACGCCGCATTCGCCAAGCCCGGCGACACCGTATTGGCGATGAGTCTGCTGCACGGTGGGCATCTGACTCACGGGTCTCGCGTCAGCTTTTCTGGGCAGTGGTTCACCACCGTTCCCTATCACGTCGATTCGGCCACCGAATTGATCGACTACGACGAGGTTCGCACCCTGGCTCTGGCGCACAAGCCGAAAATCATCGTCGCCGGCGCGACCGCGTACTCCCGCACCATCGACTTCGCAGCCTTCCGCTCGATCGCAGACGAGGTCGGTGCGATCCTGTGGGTCGACGCCGCCCACTTCATCGGACTCGTGGCAGGCCGGGCGATACCGTCGTGCGTTCCGTACGCCGACGTCGTCTCCGCGACGACGCACAAAGTCCTCAGAGGCCCGCGCGGCGGAATGATCCTGTGCCGCAGCGAGCACGCCTCGGCTGTAGATCGCGCGGTGTTCCCCTTCATTCAAGGCGGCCCGATGATGCATGCGATCGCTGCGAAGGCGGTTGCCTTCAAGGAAGCGTCGACGCCGGAATATCGTTGGTATGCACAGGAAGTGGTTGCCAACGCATCGGCGCTCGCGCTGTCGTTGGAAGCTCGCGGTCTGCGCACCGTGTCCGGTGGAACCGACACACATCTGGCGCTTCTCGACCTGCGCGCAAGCGGTGTCACCGGCGTCGACGCCGAGCGTAGGTGCGGACTGGCTTCGATCACGCTCAACAAGAACGCGATTCCGTTCGATCCGCAGTCGCCCGCCGTCACGTCCGGAATCCGCGTCGGGTCCTCGGCCGTGACGACCCAGGGTTTCAACCTCTCCGACATGAGCGTGGTGGGGGAGTTGATCGCGCGCGCAGTTGTCGCGGACCCCGCCACCACGTCAGGAGAGGCCGAGTTGGCAGCAGTTGCCGACGGCGTTCGCGAACTGGTCCGGGCAAAGCCTGCCTATGCCCGCCAGACGGGTGATCTCGAGCAGTGATCACTTCCTACGAGGCGACCACGTATCTGGCACAGGGTGGCGGGGGAGCGGGTGTTCCCATCCGTGAACTTTTGCTCGTGCTGTGTACGGCGGCGGTGGTGACCTACCTGGCGACTGGCGCAGTCCGGTTGTTGGCGCTGAGGTTCGGCGCTGTCGCGATTCCTCGTGATCGGGACGTTCACGTCGAGCCGATTCCGCGCCTCGGTGGCGTCGGAATGTATGTCGGCATGGCTGTCGGTCTGCTGTTCGCGCAGCAATTACCCGCGCTCACAAGAGGTTTCGGCTTCGGCAGTCCTGACGTACACGCTGCGCTCGTAGCTGGCGCCGTCATCGTCCTCGTGGGTGTGATCGACGACAGGTGGGGCCTCGATGCCCTCACCAAATTTGTCGGTCAGGTGACTGCTGCCGGCGTTCTCGTGGTGATGGGCGTCAGCTGGTTCATCATCTACAACCCGTTCGGCGGTGACGGTGGGTCCACCATCATCCTCGATCAGATTCAATCCGGACTGTTCACCGTTGCTGTTGCCGTCGCGACCATCAACGCCATGAATTTTGTCGACGGTCTCGACGGATTGGCCGCCGGGTTGGGTCTGATTGCGGCGCTCGCCATCCTCATCTTCTCGATCGGTCTTCTCCACGATCAGGGCGGCGACGCGAGTGTCTACCCGCCGGCGATGATCGCGGCGGCTTTGGCAGGCGCTTGTCTCGGTTTTCTTCCACACAACTTCAATCCAGCGCGCATTTTCATGGGCGATTCCGGGTCGATGTTGATCGGTCTCATGCTGGCCGCGATCTCCACCAGTGCATCCGGTCGTATTCCGCTCGCTGCTTACGGAACCCGCGACCTCGTCGGCCTCCTCGCGCCGTTGTTGCTGGTCGGGGCTGTGATGTTCATCCCGATGCTGGACATGCTCCTGGCCGTGATCCGCCGGACGAAAGCGGGCGTCAGTCCGTTCAGTCCGGACAAGATGCACCTGCATCATCGCCTCTTGCAGATCGGACACACGCACCGACGAGTTGTGCTGGTCATCTACCTGTGGGTCAGCGTCCTGGCGTTCGGTGCCGTCGGATCCTCGCTGCTCAATCGTCAGCTGGTTGTTGTACTCGTCGCGGCCGGTTTGGTTCTTGCGTTGTTCTTCACTGCGGTGCCTTCGCTGATCGATCGCAAGCAGCAGCGTCGCTAGCCAAGTTTTCCGATCCATTACCCTTGGGCATCGTGACGAACACGCCGCAGCCTGTACCTGCCTCGCAACCCATCCCTGATTCGACCGCCGCCATGAAGTCGGCCGTGAAGTGGGGTGTGATGGGGCTGATCGCGCTGGCCGTGGTCGGCGCGCTCCTGGGCGGGCTCTTCGCCGGTAAGGAAGGCGTCTACGGCGCTCTGATCGGCGCAGCCGTCGGCGGCGGGTTCATCTTGTTCACGGCGTTGGGCGTGCTGCTCACAGCGAAGCTGCCTGCGCTCACGGCCGGTGCCGTTCTGCTCGGTACCTGGCTGCTGAAGATGATTCTCGCGATGGTGGTTCTCTTTGTCCTCTCGGACATGGATTTCTACAACAAGACCGCCCTCGTCCTGGTCATCATCATGTCGCTGGTCGTGGTGCTCGGTGCGGAGACTTACGGCGTCCTGGGAACCAAAACTCCGTACGTCGATCCCGCTCCCAGCAGCAACGTCGACGACGACGAGTAGTACTACAAGAGGTAACTAATCGGACTTCCAGGTCCCCCATCTACACAATGTCGTAGATGACTTGATAAGGTTCGGTTCAAGCGAGAGCAATGGTGGGCCGAGTAACACTCAGCCGACGATGCCATGTGCTCGCAGGTGGTCGAAATTCTGACCACTGAGTCGACGAGAGTCGCCGACACCGACAGACGCCAGGCCCCTCTAGGGTTCTCCAGCTGCTGACGAATGCGCGAGTCGAACTTGTCGACTTGTAGATCGTCAATGTCCGATCGAACCGCAGTCAATGATGGCTGCGGACCGACTACGGGAGAGAACGCTGAGCGTCACCACCCTGGCCGCGGATGAATTCCATGCGCCGTCACTAGACGATTTTTTCCCGCCCTCCGTGTTGATTCACGCGGGCCCCTTCGAGCTCGACCGTCTGATGCTGATTCGTCTGCTGATGTCGGTGCTGGTCGCAGCCTTCTTCGTGATCGCAATGCGCAGCCCTCGACTGGTTCCCCGTGGACTGCAGAACGCAGCTGAGCTCGCGCTCGACTTCGTTCGTATCAACATCGCCGAGGAGATCCTGGGCAAGGAACAGGGCAAGCGCTTCCTGCCGGTCATCACGACGATCTTCTTCATCGTGGTCGCCAGCAACCTGGCCAGCGTCATTCCCTTCCTGAACATCTCGCCGAACGCACGAATCGGTATGCCGCTGGTACTCGCAGCGCTCGCCTACATCGTGTTCAACTACGTGGGAATCAAGAAGTACGGCTTCTTCAAGTACGTCAAGAGCAGCATCGTCGTTCCCGGCGTCCCGCTGCCCCTGCACTTCCTGTTGGTGCCCATCGAGTTCATCTCGACCTTCATCCTGCGCCCGTTCACGCTGATGGTTCGTCTCATGGCCAACATGTTGGCCGGCCACATCCTGCTGGTGCTGTTCTTCAGCGCGACGAACTACTTCTTCTTCGTGTCCGGCGGATTCCAGGCGATCTTCGGTGTTCCGTCGATCATTGCCGGTATCGCATTCACGTTCTTCGAGCTGCTGGTCATCTTCCTGCAGGCTTACGTGTTCGCGCTGCTGACCGCGGTGTACATCGATCTGGCGCTCCACGCCGACGAGCACTGACCTTTTACCTCCTCACCAGCTACACCAAGAACTGAGCCTCTTGCCGAATCCGGCGGAGGTCAACAGAAAGGGAATGGAACACCATGAGCATCGCTTACCTCGCTCAGGAAGTTGTCGAGACCAAGTCGCGCGGCTACGGAGCCATCGGCTACGGCCTCGCAGCAATCGGCCCCGGCATCGGCGTGGGCATCGTTGTGGGCAAGGCAATCGAAGGCATGGTCCGCCAGCCCGAGATGGCCGGCCAGGTTCGTACCACCATGTTCCTCGGTATTGCATTCACCGAGGCCCTCGCGCTGATCGGCCTCGTCGCCGGCTTCATCTTCTAAGACCGACATGGCAGCCACCATCGCAATTCTCGCGGCGGAGGGGACGACTGAACACAATCCCCTCATCCCCGAGACATACGACATCGTGTGGTCCGCGGTCGCGCTCGTAGTAGTTGGTTTCGTCTTCTGGAAGCTCGTTCTTCCGAAGTTCCAGAAGGTCTTGGCCGAACGCACCGAGCAGATCGAGGGCGGCATCAAGAAAGCCGAAGACGCACAGGCGGAGGCAGCAGCAGCGCTCGAGCAGTACCGCGCGCAGCTCGCCGAAGCTCGTACCGAGGCAGCGCAGATCCGTGAGGAAGCGCGTACCCAGGGTCAGCAGATCATCGCTGACATGAAGGTTCAGGCGCAGGACGAGAGCGACCGCATCGTGGCCGCAGGCCACAGCCAGCTCGTCGCCCAGCGTCAGCAGATTGTCGCTGAGCTCCGCTCGGATCTCGGCAAGACCGCTGTAGACCTGGCCGAGAAGGTCATCGGGGAGTCCCTCGCCGACGACGTGAAGCGCGCCGGAACGGTTGATCGTTTCCTCAACGAGCTCGACACCGTCAGCGCTGATTCAGCCAGGAAGTGAGCAACATGTACGCAGCGAGCCGTGAAGCCTTGGCGCAGACTCGTTCTGCGCTGAGCAGTGCCCTGGGCGCCGTCTCTGCAGGAGCCGCAACTGCTGCTTCTGCTCAGGCTGGGTCCGAGCTCTTCTCGGTGGTCGAGGTACTCGACGGCCAGCGCGCTCTTCGCAGCGCGCTGGCTGACGCTTCGGCACCGGCCGCTGGTCGCCAGGCTTTGGCAGAGCAGTTGTTCTCCGGAAAGGTCGGCGCCGAGGCGCTCGCCACCGTGAAGGCAGCTGCAGGCCAGGACTGGTCTGCGGCCCGCGACTTGGTCAACTCGCTCGAACTGCTCGGACGCGAAGCTCTGCTCCGCGCCGCAGCCGATCAGAGCCAGTTGGACACCGTTGAGGACGAGCTCTTCCGTCTCGGTCGCATCGTGGCAGGGGATCCCAGCCTGGAGCAGACGCTCTCGGATCTGTCGGTTCCCGCAGCCCGCAAGCGTGAGTTCCTCTCCCGCTTGCTCTACGGCAAGGTCACCGCGGTCACCGAGGCACTCGCCGGACAGGCCGTCGGCCGGTTGAAGTCTGCACCCGCAGACACTTTCGATCAGCTGTCGAATCTTGCCGCAGCGCAGCGCGATACCACCGTTGCTCACGTTCGCAGCGCCTCGGCGTTGAGCTCGGAGCAGTCGGATCGCTTGGCGAGCACTCTTACCCGCACCTACGGGAAGCCGGTAGCAGTGCACGTCGAGGTCGATCCAGAACTCCTCAGCGGCTTGGTCGTCCGGGTGGGCGACGAGGTTATCGACGGCAGCGCAGCGGGTCGACTCGCAGCACTGCGGAAGAACCTCAAGTAGTCCTTCAGCCGAACACATACTCCAGATCTTTTCGAAGACCAGACACCGAGAGCAGGAAAAACATGGCGGAGCTGACGATCTCCTCCGACGAGATCCGTAGCGCGATCGACAACTACACCGCGAGCTACTCCCCGGAGGCCTCCCGTGAGGAGGTCGGCACAGTGACCGACACCAGTGACGGCATTGCGCACGTCTCTGGCCTGCCTTCGGCTATGTCCAACGAGCTGTTGGAGTTCCCCGGTGGAATCGTCGGCGTCGCGCTCAACCTGGATGCCACCGAAATCGGTGCCGTCATCCTTGGCGATTACCAGAACATTCAAGAAGGCCAGGAAGTAAAGCGCACGGGCGACGTTCTGTCGGTTCCCGTCGGCGATGCTTTCCTCGGCCGCGTCATCGACCCGCTGGGTGCGCCCATCGACGGCCTCGGCGAGATCGAGAGCACCGAGAACCGTGCACTCGAGCTCCAGGCTGCTTCGGTGCTCGAGCGCCAGCCGGTCGAAGAGCCGCTCCAGACCGGTATCAAGGCTATCGACGCCATGACCCCGATCGGCCGCGGCCAGCGCCAGCTCATCATCGGCGACCGCAAGACCGGCAAGACCGCGGTCTGCATCGACGCCATCCTGAACCAGAAGGCCAACTGGGATTCCGGCGATGTCAACAAGCAGGTGCGCTGCATCTACGTTGCCATCGGTCAGAAGGGTTCCACCATCGCGGGCGTCAAGGCTGCCCTCGAGGAGAAGGGCGCGATGGAGTACACCACCATCGTTGCTGCTCCGGCATCTGATTCCGCAGGCTTCAAGTGGCTCGCACCATACACCGGCTCGGCCATCGGCCAGCACTGGATGTACCAGGGCAAGCACGTTCTGGTCGTGTTCGACGACCTGACCAAGCAGGCAGAGGCGTACCGCGCCATCTCGCTGCTGCTGCGTCGCCCGCCGGGACGCGAGGCTTACCCCGGTGACGTCTTCTACTTGCACTCCCGTCTGCTGGAGCGTTCGGCGAAGCTGTCCGACGCACTCGGCGGTGGCTCGCTGACGGCTCTGCCGATCATCGAGACCAAGGCGAACGACGTCTCGGCTTACATCCCGACCAACGTCATCTCCATCACCGACGGTCAGGTGTTCCTCGAGTCCGACCTGTTCAACAAGGGCGTTCGCCCCGCGATCAACGTCGGTATCTCGGTCTCCCGCGTCGGCGGCGCTGCACAGACCAAGGGCATGAAGAAGGTTTCCGGTTCGCTGCGTCTGGAACTGGCTCAGTTCCGTGAGCTCGAAGCGTTCTCCGCCTTCGCATCCGACCTCGACGCTGCCTCCAAGGCTCAGCTCGAGCGCGGCGCCCGTCTGGTCGAGTTGCTCAAGCAGGATCAGTACAGCCCGATCCCCGTCGAGGACCAGATCGTCTCGATCTACCTGGCCGGCGAAGGCATCTTCGACAGCGTTCCGATCGGCGATGTCCGTCGCTTCGAGAAGGAACTGCTCGAAGACCTCAAGCACTCGGCTGCTGGCGTCTACTCCAGCATCAACGGCGGTAAGGCACTTGATGCCGACAACGCTGCTGAGCTGATCGCCGCGACGAACAAGTTCAAGGAAGGCTTCATCGCATCCGACGGAAGCCGGGTCGTGAACGAAGCCGAGGCTGACGCTTTGGGCGCCGACGAGGTCGCGAACGAGCAGATCAACGTCAAGCGCAAGACCGTCAGCAAGTGACGTACGCGCCCATGACACTGCGAATTCCGAAGGGAGAGTGATTGATCGATGGCGAGCATTCTCGAATTGCGGTCTCGTATCAAGTCGGTCAACTCGACCAAGAAGATCACCAAGGCACAGGAACTGATCGCGACTTCGCGTATCACCAAGGCTCAGATTCGCGTCGCCGCGTCCAAGCCGTATGCCGAGGAGATCACGAAGGTACTCACCGAATTGGCGAGTGCGTCTGCTTCGCTCGATCACCCGTTGCTCAACGAGCGTCCGGAGCCCAAGCGGGCAGCGGTCCTCGTTGTCACCAGTGACCGCGGCATGTGTGGTGGCTACAACTCCAACGTTCTCAAGCAGGCAGAAGAGCTCATGGCTCTCCTCCGCAGCGAGGGCAAGGAGCCGGTCGTGTACGTGCTCGGTTCCAAGGGGCTCGGCTACTACACGTTCCGCGGCCGCGACATCGGTGCTGCGTGGACGGGCTTCTCGCAGGATCCGGGTTACTCGGATGCAGCGAAGGCCAGCCGCCACCTGGTGGAGCTGTTCATGGCTGGTTCGGGTAACCAGGTTGCCGCTCCGAACGGTGAAGGCACGATCGAGGGCGTCGACGAACTCCATATCGTCTACACCCGCTTCGTGTCGATGCTGACGCAGACTCCCGAGGTTCGCCGTATGGCTCCTCTCGAGGTCTTCGTGTCGGAAGAGCGCATCGAACTCGGTGACGACATGCTGACCAACGGCCACGACGACGACCATGACAATGGCCCCGTCGCGGACTTCAGCTTCGAGCCCGAGCCCGAGAAGCTTCTCGGCGCTCTTCTCCCGAAGTACGTCAGCACTCGTATCTTCTCGTCGCTTCTCGATGCTGCGGCATCGGAGTCGGCAGCCCGTCGTACTGCCATGAAGGCCGCGACGGACAACGCAAACGAACTGGTGAACACGTTGAGCCGTCAGGCCAACCAGGCTCGCCAGGCCCAGATCACCCAGGAAATCAGCGAGATCGTCGGCGGCGCCAACGCGCTCGCCTCGAGCGCAGGAAGTGACTAGCACATGACCGCAGCAGTAACCGAAAACAACGGGGCAGGTTCGGCTTCGGCCGTAGCCGGCCGCGTCGTGCGGGTCATCGGTCCCGTCGTGGACGTTGAATTCCCGCGTGGCGCTGTTCCTGAACTGTTCAACGCCCTGAACGCCGAGATCACGCTTCCCTCGGTCGCCAAGACGCTGACGCTCGAGGTTGCACAGCACCTCGGTGACAACCTGGTCCGCACCGTCTCCATGCAGCCCACCGACGGCCTCGTCCGCGGCACTGCAGTGACCGACTCGGGCAAGCCGATCTCGGTTCCCGTCGGTGACGTCGTCAAGGGCCACGTGTTCAACGCCCTGGGCGATTGCCTCGACACCCCCGGCCTCGGCCGCGACGGCGAGCAGTGGGGCATCCACCGCAAGCCACCAGCCTTCGATCAGCTCGAAGGTAAGACCGAGATCCTCGAGACCGGCATCAAGGTCATCGACCTTCTCACCCCGTACGTCAAGGGTGGAAAGATCGGCCTGTTCGGTGGCGCCGGCGTCGGCAAGACCGTTCTGATCCAGGAAATGATCACGCGTATCGCTCGCGAGTTCTCGGGCACCTCGGTGTTCGCAGGCGTCGGTGAGCGTACCCGTGAGGGCACCGACCTCCACCTGGAAATGGAAGAGATGGGCGTCCTCCAGGACACCGCCCTTGTCTTCGGCCAGATGGACGAGCCGCCCGGAACGCGTATGCGCGTCGCCCTGTCCGCACTGACGATGGCGGAGTACTTCCGCGACGTCCAGGGCCAGGACGTTCTGCTGTTCATCGACAACATCTTCCGCTTCACGCAGGCAGGCTCCGAGGTTTCCACCCTCCTCGGCCGTATGCCTTCGGCAGTGGGCTACCAGCCCACGCTGGCGGACGAGATGGGTGAGCTCCAGGAGCGCATCACCTCGACTCGCGGTCGCTCGATCACCTCGCTGCAGGCTATTTACGTGCCCGCCGACGACTACACCGACCCCGCGCCGGCTACGACGTTCGCGCACCTCGATGCCACCACCGAGCTTTCGCGCCCGATTTCGCAGATGGGTATCTACCCCGCTGTGGATCCGCTGAGCTCGACCTCCCGCATCCTGGAGCCCGGCATCGTCGGTGCCGAGCACTTCCGCGTTGCCAACGAGGTCAAGCGCATTCTGCAGAAGTACAAGGAACTGCAGGACATCATCGCCATCCTCGGTATGGACGAGCTTCAGGAAGAGGACAAGGTCCTCGTCGGCCGCGCCCGTCGTATCCAGAAGTTCCTCGGCCAGAACTTCATCGTTGCCGAGAAGTTCACCGGTGAGCCCGGCTCCGTCGTGCCGCTCCGCGACACGATCGAAGCCTTCGACCGCGTCTGCAAGGGCGAGTTCGATCACCTGCCCGAGCAGGCATTCAACAGCTGCGGTGGACTCGACGACGTCGAGGCTGCAGCCAAGAAGATGGCCGGGAAGTAGTCCACGATGGCTGAGATGACCGTAGAACTCGTTGCCGTCGAGCAGCGCTTGTGGTCTGGTTCGGCGACGCTGGTCAGCGCTCAGACCACCGAGGGTGAAATCGGAATCATGCCTGGGCATGAGCCGGTCCTCGGCCAGCTGATCGAGGGCGGAACCGTGTCGATCACCTCGGTCGACGGCGAGCGTATCGTTGCTGCGGTACACGGAGGATTTCTCTCCGTCACTGCGACGACGGTGACGATCCTTGCCGAGTCCGCGGACATGGCACAGGACATCGACGTCGAGGCAGCCAAGGCTGTCTTGGCCGAGAACTCGGGCGACCTCGAAGCGATTGCGGTCGCCAAGGGTCAGCTCCGGGCCGTCGAGCGCGCGTAAGTTACTCGAGTAAAGCCGCGACGGGAGCCGACGAACAGTGACATTCGGAATGACTGTGTTGATCATTCTGGTTGTGCTGCTCGCGGTTCTCGTCGCGGCTTTTCTGTATCGTCTGCTGGTTCTGCGTCGCGGCGGTACCGCTGCACTGCTTCGTGTTCTGCCATCTCCGGGGGACAGCGGGTGGCGTCACGGAATCATTCGCTACGGCGAAAGCACCTTTGTCTTTTTCAAACTGTCGAGTCTGCGGCCGGGCCCGGACTCCAGGATCGATCGTCAAGGTATCGAGGTCGAGAGCCGTCGTTCTCCCTCGGGTACCGAATTCGACATCATGAGCGACGACATCGTCGTGGTCAAGGTCAATGACGGCTCGTCGGCCTACGAAATCGCTTTGGACAGTGGAGCATTGACAGCGTTCCTGTCCTGGGTGGAATCTCGGCCGGACGGGCGCGCCCGTAGGCGACGCACCGCCTGACCGGTCCCGCTCAAGCCCCGGCGCCGGGCTTCCAGAGCACATCGCCTTCAGGATTTGCCACTCTTCCCATGATGAAGAGCAGATCCGACAATCTGTTGAGGTATTTCGCGGGGAGCACGCTCGTGTCCTCCGGGTTCGCATTGATGGCGGACCAAGCCGCACGCTCAGCACGCCGCGAGACGGTTCTTGCTACGTGAAGCAGGGCTCCCAAGGCGGTTCCGCCCGGCAGAATGAACGAATTCAACGGTGCCAGTTGCTCATTGAGTTCATCGCACCATCCTTCGAGTCGATCGATGTAGGACTGAGTCACTCGTAGCGGCGGGTACTTCGGGTTCTCGACCACGGGGGTGGACAAGTCGGCCCCTGCGTCGAAAAGGTCGTTCTGGATCTGGCGCAGCATTGCAAGGAGATTCTCCGGGGGAGTGCCGAGGGCAACGGCCACACCGATCGCTGCATTGGTCTCGTCGCAATCCGCGTAGGCGATCAGACGCGGATCGTTCTTGGACACGCGGGAAAAATCGCTGAGGCCCGTGGTCCCGTCGTCGCCGGTCCGGGTGTAGATCTTCGTCAGGTGAACAGACATAGGGCTACGGTACCGGCGCGGTGCCGACGAGGTTGTGGCTCTAGGCTGTGAACCGTGAGTGAGCACTTTCTTGTGACCGGGGGTAACCGCCTCGAAGGTGAAGTACTGGTGGGAGGGGCCAAGAACAGTGTGCTGAAGCTGATGGCCGCGGCGCTGTTGGCCGAAGGCACCACTGTCGTGACCAACTGCCCGGACATTCTCGACGTACCGCTGATGGCGGACGTTCTGCGAGGTCTGGGCTGCGAAGTCGAACTCGAAGATTCCGAAGTGCGGATCACGACGCCGGCCGAGCCGAAGTATCACGCTGACTTCGATGCGGTGAAACAGTTCCGAGCGTCAGTGTGTGTTCTCGGTCCGCTGGTCGCGCGTTGTCGACGCGCTGTTGTTGCCTTGCCTGGCGGTGACGCCATCGGTTCGAGGCCCCTCGACATGCACCAATCCGGGCTCCGCCTGTTGGGTGCGCGCAGCGAGATCGAACACGGATGTGTAGTTGCCGAGGCAGACGACCTGCATGGAGCGAACATCCGCCTGGTCTTCCCGTCTGTGGGTGCAACCGAGAACATCTTGATGGCAGCGGTCCTCGCCCGTGGTGAGACAGTGATCGACAACGCTGCACGTGAGCCCGAGATCGTGGATCTGTGCAACATGCTCAACGAGATGGGCGCCAAGGTATCTGGCGGCGGAAGTTCGACGCTCACCATTCAAGGCGTCCGCAAGTTGGAACCGACTACGCACCGTGTCATCGGCGATCGGATCGTCGCTGCAACGTGGGGTGTCGCGGCATCCATGACCAGGGGTGACGTCCGCGTTCGTGGGGTGAACCACAAGCATCTCGGACTGGTCCTCGACAAGCTTCGGACGGCCGGCGCGGAGGTGACTCCCGAGGTTGACGGTTTCCGCGTCATTCAGCGTGAACGGCCTAAAGCGGTCAATTTCGCAACATTGCCGTACCCCGGATTCCCGACCGACCTGCAGCCGATGGCAATCGGTTTGGCTGCGGTTGCCGAAGGCACGTCGATGATCACCGAGAACGTATTCGAATCGCGTTTCCGATTTGTCGAGGAAATGATCCGACTCGGCGCCGACGCTCGTACTGACGGTCACCATGCGGTGATCCGCGGAGTTCCGGTGTTGTCGAGTGCACCGGTGTGGTCTTCGGACATTCGGGCCGGCGCCGGGCTCGTGCTTGCGGGGTTGGTTGCGGACGGAACCACCGAAGTTCACGATATTTTCCACATCGACCGTGGGTACCCGCGATTCGTCGAGAATCTCCGTGGACTCGGGGGAGTGATCGAGCGGGTGGGCACCGACTAGGTATCGGTGCTCGGCGTCACACTCGGGCCTATTCGCAGTTGGCGGAAAGGCTCAACGGTCTGACCTGGCCTTAATCGGCCAATTCGGTGTAGTGACCAGGCGATTTGTGAATTGATTGAAGGTTCGCGTAACTTATTCCAAGTCAGAGCGACACGGACACCGACTCCCGCTTCACGGCGAGTGACACGAGGTTGTACGAAGTGCCTGACCAAATTTCGAAGTAGTTTCCATCGTGTATGGTTGTGCTTCACCTCCAGTTCTTCCCCAAATGTTCAGCGGTTTGCGCCGATGATCATGATGGGATAGGCTGGAAAAGTTGCCCCGGAGCGGCGGCCATAGGGTCGTGGTGATGGTGTGTGCGTGTTCTTTGAGAACTCAACAGTGTGTCGATGAATGTCAGTGCCAAAATTTTTTTGGTACTTCAC